>CAKZKB010000610.1 GCA_937121005.1 uncultured cyanobacterium
TTCTTTAGGACAATACCAACGGGCCATCGAGTTTCACCAACAGTCTTTAGACATCAAACGCGAAATCGGGAACCGCTACGGCGAGGCTCACTCCTTGCAGGCTTTAGGTGCACTCTACTCTCAAGCAGGACGAGCTCAAGAAGGTTTTGTTGCTGAAATGCAAGCTCAAGAAATCCATCAAGAACTCGATTTACCTTTCGATGCTTATCATGTTCCCCAATGGATGAAATCTCTCGTCAAATTTCCCAAGCGCAGCAAATGGCATCTCGCCTTGTGTTTCGTGGTGGGTGTGGTCGCTTTTCCCTTTGCGGTCGTCGCTTTTCCCTTCGCCTTGGTGTGGGTTGTGGGTTTGGTGGGGTGGCGCTGGCTCCGGTCAATTAAAAATTAGAAATTAGAAATTAAAAATGGTTTGGATAAACTCATTTGTCGTGTTACAATTAAAACTGTAGGGGCTAAGCATTCGCATCCCCCAATGGAGAAAACGACGACAATTGGATGAGCGAATGCTTCGCCCTCCGAGTGCGTGGCGATGCTTTTACCCTCTTTTATGGATCCCTTCGTTGCCCATTTTTGGGCGAGGCATTTACCAACCCAATTTTGGGTAAAACCGTTGGTTTATTTGGGCGATCGCCGTAAGCGCTACGCGCAGGCTTCGCCAAACGCCCCTACAGACCGATCGATTTGTTTGGGATAAAATTGTGGTAAAATTGGACATTGGCGGGCGAGGCATTCACCAACATCATTGTGGGTAAAACTGTTGGTTGATTTGGGCGAACGCCGTTCGCCCCTACAGGAGGGACGATCGTCCGTTTTCGGTTGGGAAATGGGAACGTCTCCCTCCCGATTTGGAAACAGCGACGATCGATCGCACCAGGAAAATGCCATGTTGTTCGATAAGAGGTACAATAATGGTATCACTCACTTTTACCGCAGATCTCTAACCATGAGCGATCGAGCTAAATTGAGCCTTGCGATTCCCGTTATCCCTGCTTTAGATGTCGTCAAAGCTATAAACTTCTACGAAGAGAAACTCGGCTTTGCTAAAGACTTTGACTGGGGAAATCCTGTTGACTACGGCGGTGTCATTCGCGACGGCATCGAAATCCATCTATTTCGTTGTGAAGATACGGAACTGGCTAAAAATATGATGTTCCGCATCATGGTTAAAAATATTGAAGCCCTTTATGCTGAATATCAAGGGACAAACGTCATTCACACCAACGGTGCTTTAGAAATAAAACCTTGGGGATACAAAGAATTTGGCGTTGCAGATTTAGATGGGGTTTGCATTACTTTTTGCGAAGAAGACGACCAAAGCGAGTAATATTTGAACCATTAACGGACTCGATCGACTTGGTTTTTCGTGTTACGATCCGATACAATTGAAACCATAGGGGCGATCGTCCCTTTCTAGCTTGGTAGTGGAAGCGTCTCGCTCCCGAATTGCGATAAAATTGAGGTAAAAATGAATTCCGAAAGCGATTCTCCTACGGAGACGCTAGGCGATCGTCTCTGGGGTACTGTAGTTGCGGTACAAGCCAACTTCTATCAAGTGCGGCTGTCCCGTCAAGAAGGACAAATGCCATTTTCCCCTACATTTCCCCCAACTTTACTGTGCACTCGCCGATCGCGGTTGAAAAAAATCGGCCAGAAGGTGATGGTGGGCGATCGCGTTGCAGTCGAACCCGACTGGAATGGAGAACGGGGGGCAATTTCGGAAGTGCGTCCTCGCCGCAGCCAGATCGATCGCCCTCCCATTGCTAACGTCGATAGCATTTTGTTGATGTTTGCACTGGCCGATCCGCCGTTAGAACCGTTGCAGTTGAGCCGCTTTTTAGTCAAGGCCGAACTGACGGGATTGACGGTGGGATTGTGTTTGAATAAAACAGATTTAGTCTCGCCCGAACAATGCCAAGACTGGCGCGATCGCTTGCAAACTTGGGGATACGATCCGATTTTTATCAGTTTACAAGATAATGAGGATGCCGTCAAGCTGAGAGACTTTTTTGACGATCGCATTACCGTCGTCGCCGGGCCGTCTGGTGTGGGGAAATCGAGCCTCATTCGTCATTTTATCCCCGATGCCAATCCCCGCGTCGGCAAGGTTTCGGGCAAATTAGGTCGCGGTCGCCATACCACTCGCCACGTGGAATTGTTCCAGCTTCCGACGGGGGGACTGCTAGCCGATACCCCCGGTTTCAACCAACCCGAACTCGATTGTACTCCCGCCGAGTTGATGCAGGCGTTCCCGGAAATTCGCCAGCGCTTGGAGATGGGAAGCTGCGAATTTAGCGACTGTTTGCATGGGGAAGAACCTAACTGTGCGGTACGGGGAGATTGGGAGCGTTACGAGTATTATTTATTGTTTTTAGAAGAGGCGATCGCCCTTGCAGAACGAAACCGCGATCGTACCGAAACTGAGGCAAATTTGAAGCCCAAAGATACGCGATCGGGGGAGCAACAGTACGAACCCAAGCTAGAAACCAAAAAATATCGTCGCGTTTCTCGCCGCCGCCGCCACCAAGATTTGCAGGATTTGTATCGAGAGATCGAAGAAGGGGAGATCGATTGAATATGGGGGTGCGATTGCGGGATTTCGCGTTTTGTAAGATTTAGCACCCTACCTTTCGAGCTAGTTCTTTCGAGCGATCGCTCTGTCCATGGCAATGGAGAATATTTCCTAAACTTACATCCTCAGATAGATAAAATTACGGGTTAAATTTGGAATATTTATAAGAGGCGGTCGCGATGAAAAAACGCGATCGCGGACATCCACTCTGTTCGTATCACAAGCTACGTTACTGTTTTAATCTGGAGAATTTACCTCATGTCTATTTTTCAAAACAACGCTATTTCTTTAGGCGCAAAAGCCATCGCTTTGACCGCGATCGCGCTTGCGGTTCCGGTAGGAAGCGTTCGTGCCGAAACCGCCATGGAAATGGAAGCAACGGGAATGGCGAAACTCGACGAAATTGCCGACAACCCCAACCACTATTTCGGGCAAACGGTAAC
>CAKZKB010000611.1 GCA_937121005.1 uncultured cyanobacterium
AATGACTGCGGCTTTGGCATCGATCGCGTCAATGGGAGTGGGTTCCCCTTGCAAACAAGACTCGCGAAAGAAGTTCTCTAACTCCGCCAGTTGCAGGCTTTCAACGGTATTTAATGCCTTTTGTAGCTGTTGCTGTTGGGGACGATCGCCCGCGAGTAACAAACTCACTAATTCTCGATAGACGGGTTCGACGCGATCGCGAAAGGAAAATTGTACGTCCGCATTCACCGCGACCAAATCTTCTCGCAGCGACTGCAACCCATTCACCGCTTCGTCGTAAGCCGCGATCGCCCCTTCGAGATCGCCCTTTCCTTTAAGAATGCGGCCCAGTTGTTCTTGCCATTGGGCAGTGATATCAGTGGCATTGCCCATCTCGGCCAATTGTACCGCTTTGCGGGTCAAATCCAGGGCTTCATTAATTTGGCCGCGGCGTTCGTAGAGATATCCTAACTCGCCCAACGCATAAGACTCGGCCCGGCGATCGTCGAGTTCTCGGGACTGTTCGACCGCGATCGCCAGTTGGCGGGCAATATCAGCGTCAGTCTCTCCCAATTCTAGAGCGGTGGCGGCAAAATTCACGCGGGCGTACACCGACGGACGACTGGGGGGCAAGTTCGCCAGTTCCTCACCCAGTTGTGGCAAGCGCGATCGGGCGATTTCGGTACGTCCCAACTCCACTAACAAGGAGAGTTCGCTGAGGCGAGCATTAGCAATGGCGATCGGATCGACTGCGATACTTGCCGCTTCTCGATAGTAATCTAACGCTGCGTCGGGATTGTCCAGGGCGCGGGCTGTATTTCCCGCCGCCAGCAGGGTAGCGGCGATCTCTGGGGCGAACCCGGAGGTACGGGCAGCGACCAAACTGCGATCGAGGACTTCACCGGAAGCCGCTACGTCCCCCACCAAGCGCAGGGCGATCCCCAAGTTCCGGGAGGCGACGGCTTCCACTCGCGGATCGGCAATGGCGTTGAGTTCGGCTTCTATTTCTTGCAGCAGCAGGCGCGATCGTCGGTACAGTCCGTTGGCTTGCAGGGCGATCGCGCTGTTGGTTTGCGCCCCGATCCGGCCGGGGAGATCTCCCAATTCGTCGTAGAGTTGCGCCGCTTGCTGCCAGGTTTCTAGGGCGGTTTCCGGCTGTCCGGCGGCCAGTTCCAGGCGGCCGCGCTGGTTCAGGGTTTGGGCGAGAACGGCTTTCGTACCGGGATCGGTGCGGGTTTCTAGCAGAGAAATGGCGCGATCGACGGCATTTTGGGAAGCCGCCAACTCGCCCAATTCGTAGAGGGCTGTCGCTTGGTAATTCAGACTTCCCGCTTGGGAAACGATGTCGCCGCGATCGGCAAAGTCTCGGGCGGTTTCCTCCCAGATCCGGGCGGCTTCGGCGAACCGTCCGGCGGTGTAAAGGTCGTGTCCCTCTCGTTCTCGGGCGATCGGATCGGTTTGGGTTTGGGCGATCGCGGGGCGATCGAAGGATGCAACTGTGGCCGCCACTGAAGGAATGGCTAGAGTGAGGACAAATGCCCAAAGTAGCGTAGCCGCGATCGCCAGTTGTCGCCGCGTTTTCCGTTCGACTCCCCAAATTCGTTGCCGTCGTCCCATCACTGTGTGCTCGCAAGGTCAGTATAAAAAAGGGTAGCGCTTGCAGGGGCGATCGACAAGTCTCAGTGTAAGGATTCAGGTATGCTAGGCTAAACGGCTGTAGAAACCCGGTTTCTCGCTTATAGCCGGAAAAAATCCGAGTTTCTTTCTTTAGAAACCGGGTTTCTCTGTACCACCTGAATACTTACGTCTCAGTTTCAAAATCCTATCCTACCCATCTTCGGTAAAGGTAACACCTTGACCGCAAAGCCATCTGAGTTTATCATATTCATCTGTGGTTGCAGAAACGCTCTCGCTCCCTAAACACGCATCTGAGTTTCGATCTCATGTCGCCTAATTCTAACTCTTTTACGATCGCGCCAGAAACAGACAACAAATATTGCTCTGTGGAAGACTATCGCCGTTTAGAAGCGCGATCGTCCCAACGTCACGACTATCGAGATGGAGAAGTTGTCAGCATGAGGGGCGGATCGGCAACCCATAACAAAATTATACTCTGTTTGGCGGCGTTGTTGATGGCTCGGCTGGAGGACGATCGCGTTGAAGTCTTTGCTAGCGATTTGCGTTTGTGGATTCCCCGTCGTAATATGGGAACCTATCCCGATCTGATGGTTGTCGATGGAGAAGTGGCGTTCAATGGCGATCGTACCGATGAAATCCTCAATCCCACTACGATCGTCGAAGTTCTTTCTCCGTCTACTGAAGCCTACGACAGAGGTGATAAATTTCGTCACTATCGATCGATTCCCAGTTTCTGCGAGTATCTATTAGTCAGCCAAACCGAACCCTATATCGAGCAGTTTTGCCGACAAACGGCTGGGGAATGGCAACTGCAAACCTACGAAGGTTTAGAAAGCGCGATCGCGCTGCACTGTTTCGATATCGATCTTCCTCTAGAGGAAATCTATCGTCGAGTCAAGTTTTAGCACTCTTCGGAAACACTGTCAAGTCTCCTTACTCATTGCTTGCCAAAGTCGCTGCGTCTCGCAAACGGTCGATCGCGAAGGACTTCTCCAAATACGACAACAAATTCCCCGCTTTGGGGCCGCGTTCTTTACCCAAAAAGGCAGCGTAAACGGCCGGAAATGCCAATTTAGGGGCGATGGGAAGGGCTTTAGCAGTGGAGAAAATCGCCGTTTGCAGGGTTTCGCCCTCCCAGTTTTCAACGCCTTCTAAAGCGTCGGCGAGGCGTTCTAAATAGGTCGTTTGTTCGGCGGTGAGTTCGCGAACGCGATCGGGAACTGCGTCGAAATAGAGGATGAGTTTTTCGTCGGGATCGGCGTAGTCTTCCAGCCATTTTTGGGCGACGCGAATGCGACGATCGAGATATTTCCAGTCGTTCGCTGTGAGGGGGCGATCGCTGCGATTTTCGATTTCTTGTTTGATGTCGAGATGGGGGACTTGCAGCAGCGAAATCAGCGTACTCGTATCAAACGGATAGAAGGTGGCGATCGCCTCATCGACTTGAGAATAGTATAACGATACCAGATCTTTCGTCAATTCCGGTACGCCCGAATCGGATTCGCGATCGTACTTTTCCATCAGGGTATCGTAATCCCGGAACAACCGCGTCAGCGTCTCGTAGTCGGGAGAGAAATTAACCGCCGTTTTTGGTTGAGTTCGCAACATCAAAAACCGCAACAACTCCGGGGGTAGCAGTTCCGACATTTCCTTGGCACTCGCCCCCACCCCTTTAGACGAACTCATTTTTGTCCCCCCCACGAGAATGAACTCATAAGGGGCATGAACCGGGGGATTTTTCTCCAAAACTCGGCGACAGATCGCATTCGCCACATCGCGAGATCCGCCTTTTTGCGAGTGATCTTTCCCCGCCCATTCTAAGGTTACGCCCAAGACATCCCACTTGGCAACCCATTCGACTTTCCAGGGTAACTTACCGTTACCGCCAAAGGGGGAAACCCAGCCCGAATGTCCGCAGCCTTGGGTATAATTTGTTGCATCGGGATCGCAGGTATAAAATACCTCTTTCCCGTTGTAGTCGGTGGTGACAGTAGTAGCAATTTTACCGCAGTTCTCGCAGATCGGCTGAAACGGATACCAATTGTCGGCACGTTTGGCATTACTCACTTCTAAGTACGCTTCGCGTACCAAATGGGCATTTTTCAAGAAAATATCGATGTGGCGATCGAGTTTTCCCTCTCGATACAGATCGCGCAAATAATACACCTGCGGGCGCACGCCGAGATATTTAAACACCTCCAGAAACTCGCCCATGTAATAATTGGCGTAGTCGCTTGCACTGTCTTCCGGTGAAGGAACGTTGCACAAGGGATAACCTAAATAGGACTCGAAGCGATCGCGATCGAGTTGGGGAGGAACCGAATCGAAAGCATCATAATCGTCCGCACCGTATAAAAATTTAACAGGTTTTCCGGCCCGTTTCAAGGCTCGATAAATAACATCGTGAATAATCACCCCGCGCACCGAACCGACATGAACTCGGCCCGAAGGGGTTTTAGAATCGTTAACAACTTGTTCGCCATCCATTTTGGCGGCGATTTTATCTGCCCAAAACATAAGCACACTACGACCTTTTCAAGATTGCGAATGAAAAGAGAACTGTGAGGCCTTCCAGAGTGACAGACCTCACAAATAAAGCCCTTTTTAATTTTTAATTTCTAATTTTGAATTGACACCTATTCCCATTCTAGGGTCAAAGATGGCATCAATCGCTGCAAGTTTTTCAGGGACTTGCCTTGCCAGGGGATTTTTTTAGACCCTTTCACGACCATTTGAATGCTTTTTTTATGGCGAACCCTAATCACGAACTTCGAGAGCATACTGATCCCGGAACTGTTGAGAAATTCCAGTTGAGTAAGGTCGAGAACCGCCGTTTCCGGATCGGCTTCGATCGACTCGTTGAGTAGTTGGACGATGGGTTGGTATTCCTCCATCCCCCCGAGGCGCAACGATCCGGCGCAGTTAACAACGACGGTATTTTCTTCTTGTTTGTCGCACCAAACCTGATAGTCGTCGGTTTTAATTTCCATCATAGTAATCGAGGTCATTCCGATTTTAGATTTTGCGAAAAGTCAGGGGCGTAGATTTTCTTCCCTCAAAACTTTTTAAGACGGATTTTGGATTAACCCTTTAGATAGCTAGGGTTTCGGATCCAAAAACTTCTCGATCGATCGCCTTCAATGGTACACTCGAGCTTGTCAGGATGAAACCACTAGCTGTACCATTGTTGTTACAGCAACCGTCTTTTGGAGTTGTCCGTCGTCAGCCTCAGTTTCGAGGTGCTCGAACTTCCATCCCAGTTGGGCGTGGTAGTCGTTAATCATGGTTAAATATCCCAGGCCGGAGGTGGTGGGATGTTCTTCGGTGGCGGTTTTTTCCAAGCGCTCGATGTACAATTCCTGGGGATCTTCAGTGGTCAGCCGTTTGATGTAGGCTTGGAACCCACTGACTTTTTCTAAAGGAATGGTATTGGTGGTCACGAAAATCAAGCGATCGGTGTGCAGTTGCAGGCGAATGCTAATGGGGTGCGACAGGCGATCGTCGCTGAACTTCATGGCATTCTCGAGCAGTTCGTTGGCGATATAGCCGACGGCACTTTTGACTTCAGCTTGGCGATCGACCGTTCCCGGCTTGCTTTCGTCCACCGGAAAAAACGTCGTCAAGTAGTCGGCCAAAAAATCAGCCGACAAGCCGCTATTGCGCCAGCGTTGTTTGAGAGGGATAGAACTTGGCGAAAACCCAACGACGAGATACTCGTCGCTCGGTTGGATGTCGTTATCGTATTCCCCAAATGTCTCAGTCATACTGATTTCTTTCCAGATGGGTTGTCCTCGGGAAAACGACCAATCTTGAATACCCACGAGCTACTTGTGTTGTGTAACGAGCAACGCAATCCCATCATAGACCTTTTTCCAGGTTTTGGGCGATCGCGAGTTACTTTTGCTTCATCACCAGCAGGGTGATATCATCGTAGACCTTTTGCAGGCCGATGTATCGTCGCAGATCTTCGATGGCCGCTTGGCGAATAATGTTGGCACTTTGGTGTTGGTGGGCTCGGACGACGCGACACAGGCGCTCCAAGCCGTAAAATTCCCCCTCCATGTTTTCAGCTTCGGCGATGCCATCAGTATAGAGCACCACCACGTCACCGGAATTAAGTTCGACCCGCGTTTCGGCCACGAATTGAGCGATGTCGGCCTCCAAACCAATGGGAAACCCCAGATCGATGGTGTCGATGCGCTCGACTTCCCCAGTGGCCCGAACGACGATCGTCTCTTCGTGCTGGCCGCTGACCGAAAGCGAACCCTCCTGATAGTCTATCAGAGCTAGGCTCAAATTCTTATCCGAATCCATGCGCCGGACGTTGTTATAGATCGTCCGGTTGAGAACGTCCATAAATTTTTTCGGATCGGTCTCGTTATTCTCCAACAGCGTCCGCACGGCCGTTTGTACCATAATCGTCAGCACTCCACTTTCGAGGCCGTGCCCGGTGACATCGCCGATGCCAATTTTCACCCGGCCGTCGGGAGTCGTCAACACATCATAGTAGTCGCCGCCGACTTCGGTGGCGGGCTCCATAAACCCGGAAATCTCCAAACCGTTAATTTCTTGCAGTTCGCTTTCGGTAGGGAGTAACATCTGTTGCAGGCGGCGGGTAATTTCGATTTCGGCCCCCAAGCGCAGGTTTTCGGCTTTGAGGCGTTCGTTAAGGGTGGTAATCTCAGCGTTAGCGCGAGCGATCGCGTTTTCGGCTGCTTTACGCTCGCTAATGTCGCGAAAGGTTCCGGTATAAAAAGAATGATCCCCCAGTTCGGCTTCGGCGATCGTCGCTTCTAAGGGAATGGATGTCCCATCCGATCGCACCGCCAGCACCTCGTAGCGGCGGGTATGCAGCAGGGTTTCGACCAGAGTTTTGCCTTTGAGGGGTTTGCCGTTGGTGGGTTCGAGAAGCCGATCGAGCTCCATACCCACCATATCCAGGGGAGAATAGCCAAAGATGGTTTCGGCGCTGGGGTTGACCGTTTGAATTTCGTATCCCGATCGCGTGAAGGTGACGATGGCATCCGTGGCCGTAGTCACGATCGCCTTCGTGCGGGCCACGGCTTCTTCTAACGCATCCATCACCTGATTGTAACGATAGGCAATTTGTCCCACTTCCGTAAACGGCTCTACTGGCACTCGCAGGCTGAGATCTTTGGTTTCCGTCTGGGAGTCCATGGCCTTGAACAGATCGTAGATTTCCGTTTTGGCTTGGTGTTCGGAGACGTTGAGACCGATGGTTTCGTCTTCGAGGGAGACGCGCAGGGGAAAGAAGCGATCGACCGTTCGCATGACCAAATAGGTGAGACCGAAGGCCCAAACTCCCGCGATCGTCAGGCCGAGTACCTGTACGCCAATTTGTTCCAGGTGGGTCAGTCCTGTTTCCAGCCAAGCAGTTTTCCCGAAGATCCCCACCGCGATCGTCCCCCAAATGCCCCCTCCCAAGTGGACGGGCACTGCATCTACTGCATCGTCAATTTGCAACCATTCGAGCAAAGCCGAGCCGGCCACCATCACCGCCCCGCCGATGGCCCCGATCGCGATCGCCGCCGGAGTGGTGACGGCGTGACACGAAGCCGTAATTGACACCAACCCGGCCAGAGACCCGTTGAGGAGCATTTCGACTTCCGGGACGCGCTGGTGTCGCCAACTCAGAAGCATGGCCGAGAGCGACCCGGCCACCCCGGCCAGTACCGTATGTACCATAATCGCCGCCACGCGATCGTTGAGAACCAGGGAGCTCCCGCCGTTGAACCCCAACCAACCGATCCACAGTAACATGGCCCCCATCACCGAAAGCGGTAAATTGGAGCCGTGAATTTTGCGCGGGGGTTCCCCTGGAGGGAAGCGACCGCTACGCGAACCAATGGTCAGCAGTACCGCCAGAGAAATCCAGCCACCAATGGCGTGTACCACCGTACTTCCGGCAAAATCGACAAACCCCAACTGCCCCAACCAGCCCGATCGCACCCCGTCATTTAAATTCCAGGCCCAGTGGCCGAAGAAGGGATACACGCACCCCGAGGTCAAACTGGCGACGAGCAGGTAAGAGCGAAACTTGAGGCGCTCGGCCACCGCTCCAGAGACGATGGTGGTGGCCGTGCCACAAAACATGGCTTGGAATAGGAAAAACGCGGCCGTATGGGGCGACTCTTCGATGGCCGGCAAAAAGTCGCTAGTGCCGATGGCCCCGCCGCTAGACGTGCCGAACATGACGGCGTAGCCGAAGGCCCAAAATAGAGAAACCGAAATGCCGAAGTCGGCAAAATTCTTGACGGCGACGTTGATACTGTTTTTCGAGCGCGTCAGTCCCGACTCCAAACACATAAATCCCGGTTGCATCAGGAACACCAGTCCCGAGCACACCAGTAGCCAGAGAATGTCGATGGCCACGAATACTTGCTCCTTACCAACTCGATCGCGCCGACGGGGGGCGATCGTCCTATAGGGTCGTCGTAATGACTAAATAATTGTTATAGCGCGAACCCGGCGATCGAAACTGGTACATAGATTACTTATTGACCACTTATCGAAGGCTTTACCAAAACTTTATTGTTTCTGGAAGATAAAAAAATATCCCCCTGCCAAGGGCGGGGGAAGGAAGTCGCCGCAGCGCCGTCTTACCTCAGTTTTCGACCTGTATAAACTAAGTGGGGACTGACTCGCACGAGTTTGAAGTTTCCGGGTACTGCGCCCGGTTTACTGCCACCCGCGCCGTTCGTTCCCTTATACGGTCGCTTGTAGATCGCAAAACAATGTCGGCAGTCACCAACGCCGTAGCGAACTTCTTACTCCCTATTGTAGCGAGTTGGCTTCGGTCTGTCGAGGGGTCGCTGCGCTCCAATTCAGAGTTCGTCTTAAAAAGTTCGGGGGGAAGAAAATCTACACCCCCGACTTTTCGCAGAATTCAGAGTTCAGAATTCAGAGTTCAGAATTGAATCGGCACAGGGGCGGTACAATTAACTACGAACTGGACTCTCGGGCGATCGCACTCGGCCATTCTTGTTGTTGGCCGGGATCTGTCGCCGCACCCAGGTACGGAACTCGCGCACCAAGTTGAGATAATTTTCGTCCATGGCCCGCGACAAAAACGGGGACAGGCGGCGCACTGCTAAATTGGGAAAGGCGAGGCTGCGGTTGCGCTCCACATAGATATCTTCTTCGAGATGGTACACTGCTAAGCGCCGGCCGTCGTAGCGCCACACTTCTAATACTCCCAGTTGCGCCATCACTTCCAGGCGGTTTTTCGACGATCGCGTTAAGTCCACTTCCACCACCAGATCCGGGGGCGGATCGCGATCGAGTTGCAGTTGACGCTTGCTAGGGATCGATCGCGGATGGCAAATATAGTAACTTTTATCGGGTTCGGTGCCGCAGCGATCGGGCAGTTGAAACGTCGTCGAACCCAACGGATAGTAGTCGATGTCGAATTCTTCGGCGATCGTCTCTACGAACTTGCCCAAGGTTTCTTTATACAATTCGTGTTCTGGCGATGGCACCATGATATCGAGGGTTCCCTGAAAGTAGGTCAGGCGCAGGCGGCGGTGGGGGCTGAGATCGTGCAGCAAGGCTTCGTAGGTTGACCAGCGAACCCCCGTCAGGCGCATCGATTCGGTGATAGACAGCGAGGCGATCGCGATGGTACTCATAACTTCCGATCTCAGTAATTGCCCGTATGCCGATTATAGACAACCGCGAGGGGAATTGACTGCTCCCGAGATCGACGGCACAATTTTGGCACGGCTTCGGCCCGGCGACATCCCCCCTAAAGCGGACAAGCAAACCGGCCGTCCCTGTCCTTACAGTCTTCAATCTTGGAGTCCCGGACTCTATTTTTCAATCGTTTCTCGTCCGGCGAATGGGAGCGATCGCTACAGGAATTCAGAGCCATAACAGCTAAAATCAGAATGTTGATTGCAAACAGAACAAGAGAGCGCTCGCGATCGACGAACATAGCGACAAGCTCCAAGATGGTTAGGTATTCGTTGTGGGTTAAAATCGACGGGTATCGATCGCGAAATCTTCGGGTCGTACCACCAAAACGATGCCTTGGCGATCGACAACGCGGACGAAGGTTCCCTCTGATAGCGCCACCTGACGATCGCAACGGGCCGGCCAGCAAGTGCCGCGAAAGCGCACTCTCCCTCGCTGTGGAGGGACGATGGTTTCGGTGACGATCGCTTCTCCTTCACTCTCGTTTCTCCAGTTGGACATAACCCCGACCTCACGAAACAAGTTCTCACTTTGTATAGGAAAAGCATACTCACCCTCCCGGAAACTTGTCAACCACAGTACAAAAGTTTTTTTGTCCACTTCCCAGGCAAACGCTCACAGAGTATAATGTTGGGTGCGATCGATTAGGGAGCTAAAACTTTGGAAGCGCACGTTCCTCAAGACTTTATCGCTGCCATTCTGTCAGAAAAAGGGGCCACGGCTGCCGAACGAGAAACGGCGCTTTTGGCCCTGGGCGGGCGATCGAATGCTGATATTGCCCGCGAGTTGGGCTTGTCGGACATCGCTGTTCGCAAGCGGTTGGGGGAAGTTTACAAAAAGTTAGAAATTGAGGGGAAAGGCCCCGGCAAATTGAGTGCGCTGCAACACAAACTCGAACGCCTCTATCAAGGCCGAGGTCGCAGGTCGGGGGCGGGACGACCGCCAGGGCCTCATTTCGACGTTCCCCATATCGATCCGATATGCGAACGCAGCGAGGATCTCGAGACCCTAGAACGGGCGATCGTCACCGAAGGTTGTCGCTGTCTGGCCCTAGTGGGGATGGCGGGCACGGGCAAAACCACCCTATCGGTACAATTGGCACGTCGCTTGCGCGATCGCTTTGCGGGAGTGGCCTGGCGATCGCTGCGTCGCGCCCCGAGTTTAGAAGAATTGCTGGCGGATCTGGCAGCATCGTTGTTTGACGATCCAGGGAACAAAAGCGACGATCGTCTTTCTCACTTTATCGATCGCCTGGGACAGCAGCCCTATTTGATAATCCTCGACGATTTTGAAACGATACTTCAAAGCGAGACTCTGGCCGGACAGTTCCGCGAGGGATACGAACCGTACCGGGAATGGCTGCATTGCATGGTTCGGGGTCAGGAGAAAAGCTGTTTGGTGGTTGTCAGTGCGGAAACGCCGTCGGGTTTGACCGCCCTCAATGGTAACAAAGTGCGATCGATCTCCCCCAGTCGCGGCGAAAATGTAGTGCGGGCGCTGTTTGCCGATCGCCAAATCAATACCACCCCTCAAGAATGGAAAGAATTGTTCGATCGCTACGGGAACAATTTGCTCGCATTTAAGATGGCTGCTGCGGCGATATCGGAGTTTTTTGCTGGCAATACGGGCAGTTTCTTGAAAGCAACAGCAATATATTTTGACGAACATACAAGTGGTAGTTTGCTCGACACTCAGTTCGATCGCTTGAGTGATGCGGAGGAAGAGGTGATGTATTGGCTGGCGATCGTGGGAGAACCAATGTCGATCGACCAATTGCGCGATCGCAGTTTGCGGCCGCTATCAGTGTCCGCAACCATCAGCATTTTAGACTCTTTAGGACGGCGATCGCTCGTCGAGAAGGTTACTATGGCCGGGGAAGTGAAACTCACATTACAACCCTTAGTCGAAAAATACGTCCGCGATCGCTTAGCAAAAGAAATCGATCGAGAAATTCGCAATTTCTGGACACACAAATCTCTAGATGATTTGAAATTGCTAAAAAATTATCAAATTTGGGATGTAGACTCGCAGATCCAAAACCAAGAGAATGGTTTACCTTCCGTAAGCCAACAGGCGATCGCCGAGTTAAAAGGATTAGTTGTCAACAAAAATGTTAGCTATGGCGAGCTAATCGCGATCGTCGAGTCCATGGCTTCTCAACTTGACGGCCGAGACGCGATCGAAATCGGCTATGCAAAAACGAATATTAATGGTATTCTGGGGGAGTTAAGGGAGGTGTCGCCATGAGTTACTGTATTAACCCTAAATGCTTCGGGCGCGAAAACTTCGACAGTGCCGACAAATGCCAGACCTGCGGGACTCCGCTTTTAATTAACAACCGCTACCGCATTGTTTGTCCGTTGCGCGAACCCGATCCCGCCCATCCCACCGACTTATTTGAAGTTCGCGATTGGGGCTTAGAAGCGGAAGATTGGGGTGCGGTTAAGGTGATGAAAGTGCTCAAGTACACCAACAATCCCGATTTGGTGCGCTTGTTTAAAAGAGAAGCTAGAACCTTGATGTGGTTGCGCGATCCGGGGATTCCCATGGTGGAACCGGATGGGTATTTTACTGTCGCGATCGACAGGGGTAGCAAACTACTCCATTGTTTGGTGATGGAGAAAATCGAAGGTCAAGATTTAGACGATTGGATCGAACTCAACGGCCCGATTTCACCTGATGAGGCGATCGCTTGGTTGAAGCAGTTAGTCCAGATTTTAGATCGCTTGCACGAACGCAGTTTGTTTCACCGCGATATCAAACCCTCTAACTTAATTGTCCGCCCCAACGGTCAATTGGGGTTGGTCGATTTTGGCACAGTTGGCATTGAAGAGTCCCATAAAACAAAAGTCGGAACGGCGGGGTACGCTGCACCGGAACAGTTACTCGGAAACGGCGAAGCGCGATCGGACTTTTTCGCGCTAGGTCGCACGTTCGTTTACCTACTTTCTGGCGTACCGCCGATGAACTTTCCCGAACGAAAAAATGGCAAACTGTTATGGAAAACTAGCGTTCCTCATTTGCCAAAAGTCTTAGTTGATTTCGTCGATCGTCTCATGGAACCCATGCTGGAACGACGACCCAAAAATACGCAATTGCTACTCAAACAAGTTTATCGCTTAGAGCAGGATATCGATCTATTTGGTTTTACTTCTTGGTCTCAAGAACAGTGGAAACTTATTCAAAGTAGCTTGAAGTTCTTAGCAATTTTGGGAGTTAGTCTTACTGGACTCCGCTTTCCCTCGCCTGCCGTTTTTGCTTCATTTAGTTGTGTATATGAAGCAAAAGGATTGTCAGGGTGTTTTGAAAAAGTTGGCTACAGTCGAATGGTGCAGAAAAAAATCCATGAAGCAAACTTTTTTTTTAGATCGCAACTTCTTATTAGCCCAGGTTCTGGAAAAGCTCACTACAATTTAGGCTGGATTTGCGAAGAAGAAAAGCATTTTGCTTGTGCGGTCAAAAACTATAATCAAGTTTTAGAAAAAGAAGAAAATGGAAAAAATGAAGATGATACAGCTGTTCCCTATGCGACTAGCAGTCTTGCCCGTCTAGAAATCTGGATTTATAAAGATTTCGATCGCGCTATTTCACTGTTAGAATCAGAAATAAGCAGAACAGAACGCTTAAGAGATAGAGGCGAGCTAAGAATTAAAGCCTCTGCGATCTCGGCAATGTATAAAAATTTAGCCTGGGCTTATTTGGAAAAGGGAGATTATACTACTTCTCAAATTCAGTTAGAAAAGGCAATCGAGCTCAATCCAGAAAATGTTGCTGCTCACTGCTTATTAGCTCAAGCTGAAGAAGCCACAGGAAACAATATGGCGGCGTTACAATCTTGGGTGAACTGCTTGTCCTACCCTAGTCCTAATAATCCAGAAGTTGGGGCTTGGCAGAGACGAGCTAAAGAACGGATCGATAATTCTAACAATTCTACTGGAGGATAAAAACGATGAATTACAAAGTTCTTCAATTACCACCCAAGTCAATCGCGATCGCCTTTGCACTACTTCTCATTCCCGTAGAAGTGGCGATCGCTGATAACAGTGAAATCTTTCGCCATCAAGTTTCAGGCTCCAATAGTGACCAAAAGTCAGATGATGACAAGGATGACGATTATATGGGGCCGCCTCGTGGAGACTGTCCCATTCTGATTGTCCCTTGTCCCACTTCTGAACAGGGAGCGATCGAAATGTCGATCGATCACCCCTTCTTTGAGTGGAATCCTGTTGAAGGTGCAACAGGATATGCAGTCAGCATTCACTCCAGCGAAGATCCCTCACTAATTGTCTGGCCAGAGAATGGGGAACCTCTTTCAATTGTAGATACCAAGCTGGTTTATCCTTCTAACCTCCCACCGGGTGAATATCTCTTTGTCGTTGAAGCGGCCGGTGTCGATCGTCCTCCTGACGAGGGTCGGTTTATTGTCGATGGTCAATAACACTCCGCGATCGCTCCACTTGAAGTACCGCACGCCAATCCCCCATTTTCCATGATTTTGTGTTATAGGGGAGTGTGTTTGAAGTGGGAATGTTAATTTTTGTAAAGAAGCGTTCCAACCGCCGTAAAAACAGGGCGAAATTGCAGATAGATAAATAGATGGGAAGGGGGTAAAAAAGGATCGTTTGCTGACTGAGACGATTTTTCCCCTTACCATATCGCATCTAAGACGCGCACACATCTATTAGTGGCAATCTAAGCCCTTGATGTGCGTCAGTCTACTTTCGATCGGGAACTCGTGCTATGAATCTTCCATTTTTGCAGTGGCTCGCGTCACTGTTATCTGCGATCGCGATCGCTTTCGGACTGCAAACCCCAATGGTGGCACAAATTACCGTGCCCGCCAATAACGATACCGCGACGACTGTTACCCCTTCTTCTAGTGGAAACCGTTTCGATATCACGGGGGGAGTCATATCGAATGATGGAGGGAATGTCTTCCACAATTTTGGGGAGTTCGGACTCAATCAAGGCCAAACTGCCAATTTTATGGTAGCTCCCGAGATCGATAATATTTTTGGCAGCGTTCTTGGTGGTAATCCTAGCATCATCGACGGAATGCTGCAAGTATCTGGAGGGAGTGCCAACTTATTCTTAACAAATCCAGCAGGGATCGTCTTCGGTAGTAACGCAACTCTAGATGTTCCAGGTTCTTTTATCGCAACAACGGCTACCGGAATTGGTATTGGTGGCGAGACGTTGGATATTTTCAACACTAATAGCTGGTCGCAACTGGACGGCGAAGTGAATAGCTTTTTGTTTTCTGATAGTTCGGGGACGATTGTCAATTCTGGAGGCCTTACTGTTGCGTCTGAATCTAATCTAGCATTGCTAGGAACTACTGTTCTTAATACTGGGACGCTATCTGCACCTGGAGGAGCGATCGCGGTTGTTGCAGTCGAACATGGAGATATGGTTCGTCTCACTATTCCAGGAAATGTATTAAGTTTAGAAGTTGATGTAGATGTGGTTCCTGATGGTGCATCTCCCCTGCCTTTATCATTGCCGGAGCTCCTAGATGTTGATGGGGTTAGCAGTGCTACAGACGCGGTTGTAGACGCTAATGGTATAGTTACCTTACAAGGATCTGGCGTAGAAATCGATCCGGACACTGGAGACGCGATCGTTTCTGGAACTGTTAATGCTCCTACCAACACGAACAGCAATAGTTCTCTCGAACCTGGAGTTGGAATTTTGGGAAATCGGGTTGCATTGGTCAATGCTACGCTTGAGGCTGCAAGCAGTCAAATTTCAATTCAGGGAGTGTCCGGTATAGCAGATTCGCCATTCTCTCCAGATAGCACGAACAACAATCTGATAACTAATATTACGGGTGGGGCGATCGCGGTTACTCGCTGTCACGTCAGCGACGCAATTGCAATTGACAATTCAGATACTTTAACAGTCTCGGATTTAATCGCATACGGAAACTTTTTTCAGAGTGGAGTTGGAGATGTTTTAGTACAGGATCGTATCAGCATAAGTCATGGAAATATTGATTTTTCTGGATCCGTTACTCTTGCAGAAAACTCTCGGTTGTTCGCCGGATCGGGCGAGATTGACTTCGATTCGACTCTTAATATAGGGAGTCAAGATTTGATACTAACAGCCGGCGAAATCAACTTTGATGGCGGGGCGAATTCTGTCGATGGTACTGGAGAATTATCCCTGCGACCGACTGGCCTTTCTCAAAACATAACCGTTGGTGGAATCAGCAATAATAGCGACCTCAATATCACAACTTCCGATCTTAATGCTCTTGCGGACGGGTTTACATCGATCGCGATCGGACGAGAGAATAGCACGGGAACCGTCGTCATTGATGCTAATGGTTCGACTTTCCAAGACCCAGTTACTTTCCGGGCAGATACAATTGAAGTTAACGGCTTCCTCGAAGGAATCGATAACGCCTCTTTTACGTTCGATAGTCTCACTACAGACTTGAGCGCTAACGTTACGACAAACGGGGGAGATGTTATTATACCTAGTGCCCAAACTTTACTGGAAGCAGATTCTAGTATTACTACAGATGGAGGAAATATTGACATATCGGGGACGATCGACGGGTCGCACCTTCTTACTCTAAGTGCGGGAAGTGGAAATATCGAAATTAGTGGCGATCTTGGTTCGATCGATCCTATCGGAGGCGTTGTTATTGAGGCCAACCAAGTCACCATAGCTGGTAATGTTATTGTCGATCTCGATGGTCTAGAAATGACTGTCGATCGCCTCGAGATGGATGGAACTATCGATACTAACAATGGAAATGTAACTATAAGGACGATTGAAGATTTGACGATCGCCGATATTGTTACAAATGGTGGCGACATCACTTTAGATACAGATGGCATCCTCTCCGCTAGCAGTTTGGATACCTCTTCTCCAGATATAGGAGGTGCTGTATCAGTTGAAGCGATGGGCGATACAACTATTGGTAGCGTTCGCAGCACTGGCGATATGCAAGCTGGTGATGTTGATATTCGCAGCGACAGTACAGTAGAAATCAACGGCGACATTGATGCCTCTTCACTGCAATTGGGAGGTGCAGTGACGATCGCGGCTGAAAGTTCTGTCACCGCAAATAATATTACGAGCACTGGCGATACTCAAAGCGGAGCGATCGTCGTTTCGAGCGCCACAAGCAGCGTAGAAGTGGGCGATGTCGATACATTTTCTCCGTCAGGTACGGCAGCTTCCATCGAACTTAATAGCCCGACTGGAACTGTCACCAGTGGCAATTTAGATGCTTCTGGAATGGCACAAGGCGGCGAGATCGTGGTTATGGCTCGAGTGGAAATCAACACCGGAGATATCAATTCCCGTGCCACTGTCGGTAATGCTGGCAATGTTTTCCTTGACCCCGACGGAGATATTACGGTGGGCTTCATTGATGCGCGAGGCGGCACGAATGGTGCGGGAGGAAATGTGGAAGCAATAACCCGAAGCAATTTTCGATCGACCAATACGTTTAGCGCGGACGGACTCGACACCAGCATTTCTACAGCTGGTGTAGTAGCTAGTGGTACGATTGAAATTTCTCTTGCCGATGGTGAACCTTTCAAGATTGGGGATTCTTCTGTCAATGGTACTGAAGGATGGGTTTCTGCTGGGGGGCGCAATTTTCTCCCCTTAGATACAGAGTATCCTGGTGCGTATCCCCAACCAGGGCAATCTAGTCCGATCCGTTTAATCAGAACCCGAACTACCCAAGATCCTGGTGGTTCCAATCCTCTCCCAGACATTTCCGATGACATGGAAGGTTCCAATCCTCTCC
>CAKZKB010000612.1 GCA_937121005.1 uncultured cyanobacterium
AGGGCTGTAGGGGTAGGCCCCCCGCTTGTCAAAGTGGGCCTACCCCTACCCAATATGTCTCGGTTCAACTCGCCAGAGGATCAACTCCCTAACATTTGCAAGCGATACAGACTGGCATAAAGTCCGTCTTTTCGCAACAGTTCCTCGTGATTTCCCGCCTCGATTAGTTGTCCTTGTTGCAAGACAAAAATGCGATCGACATTCCGAATCGTTGACAGGCGGTGGGCGATAATAATTGCAGTGCGATTTGCCAAGAGACGATCGAGGGCTTCTTGCACGAAGGCTTCGGTGCCCACATCCAAACTTGCCGTCGCTTCATCGAGTACCATTACTTTCGGATCGCGGATGGCACACCGGGCAAATGCCAGCAATTGTTTCTGTCCGCCGGAGAGATTTGTTCCTCGTTCGCGCAGGGGAGTATCGTAACTTTGGGGTAGAGATTCAATAAAGCGATCGACGTTAGTTTCTCGTGCCGCAGTTTGGATTTTTTCTAAACTGTAGGTTTCGCCGAGAGTGATGTTACTTTTTACGTCACCCGCGAAGACAAAGCCATCTTGTAAAATTACGCCTAAATGTTGCCGCAACTCCCCTTGTGCCAAATCGCGAACGTCGATACCATCGACGAGGATGCGTCCTTTTGTGGTTTCGTAAAGTCGGCACAGCAAACGGATAACCGTGCTTTTCCCGGCTCCAGTCGGCCCGACGAGGGCAATTTTCTCGCCCGGTTGGATGGTAAAATTGAGATCGCGAATGGCATAGTCGTCGTCTTTTTTATAAGCAAACCAAACATTTTCAAAGCGAATCTCGCCAGCATGACCTTGTTGCGCTTGCTGTTTTTCCTTGAGGGAAAGGGGCGATCGCGGATCGCGGATCTCGATGGGTTCGTCCATCAGTTCGGCAATGCGTTCGATGGCAGTAAAGCCCGCTTGCAAGGTAGTAAATTTCTCAGCAAATTGGCGCAGGGGGTTAAACAAACGCTGGGAAAACAAAATAAACGAAGCCAAAGTTCCGAAACTTAACGAGTCTTGCATCACCCGCAGCCCGCCCAACCATAAAATACCGCCGATCGCCACCAGAGAAATCCATTCTAACGTAGAAGAAACGGCCGCATCGTGAAAAATAGTTGCGTCGATTGCTTTGATAAACTTCTCGTTAATTTGGCGAAATAAACGAGCGTTAAAGCGTTCCCGGCGAAAAATTTGGACGACGTTAATACCTGTAATATTCTCTTGCAATCCGGCATTCAAGCGCGAGAGTTCTTCGCGGGCGCGGTAGTTAGCAACGCGATATTGGCGTTGAAAATACACGACGACAAACGAGATCGGAATCAGCATTCCCAACAGCAACAATGCTAACTGCCATTGCACCGTAAACATGGCGATCGTCAGGGCAATAATGGAGACCGAATCGCTGAGAATGCCGATCGCGCCTGTAGAAAAGACATCGCCGAGGGCATCGATATCGCTGGTTAAGCGAGTAATTAATTTACCGACAGGCGTGCGATCGAAAAACTGCATCGGTAACGCCGTCACCTTCTCAAATAAATCGTTACGAATATCGTAAGTAATGCCTTGTCCGACTTTTTGGATGGCGAACCCCTGCACCGATTCTAAAACCGATCGCACCACCATTGCCGCCAACAACAAGCCTGTGAGTAAATTCAATCCCGCCGAAAGCGTCATTTCTTTTAAGAAAAAGATAACGTCTTCGCCACGAATTAAGGAGATGGCTTGTCCGACTAAAATTGGTTGAATTGCCCCCGCGATCGCCAAGGGAACGAGCAAAATTGCCGACACCCATAACAGGCGTTGGCGGCGACGGGCGTAAGGAACCAGACGCAGAAACAGCCGCCAGTCGTTTTCGCGGTTGCGTTTTTTCGAGAGGGGAGAAACGAATGTCATACCAATTTTAGATTTTAGATTTTAGATTTTAGATTTCGGATTGATTCCTCGTCGGATGAATCTGGGGGCTTGGGTAAGAGAAATTGGATCGGTGTCCTTCTCCACAGATGAATCTGGAGGCTTGCAGCCAGGATCTTCTCGGTCATTGGGTGACGGGAGAAGCGGACAGTCCGTCTTATTGTGTCATTATTTGCCAGAGAATGCCACAAAGCGACCCGATCGATCTAAAATGTGGAAGAGCGACGAGGGCGATACCGAAGCCGTCCGGCTACCCGTACCGGCCGAGTTGCCCCTATCGGAGCTCGTCTGTTAAAATCGAATGGCCAAAAAATCTCGGATACAAGCCTCTCCCTTTAGGGAGAAGAGGATAGGGCATTTTCCTTAGTTCAAGCCTCTGAACTTTCGTCCGAGGTCTTAATTTTCCATTTTGCATTTTGAATTCTGAATTGGAGCGTAGCGACTTGACTGCCACATCGACAAGTTCTCAATCCGATCGCGTTTTGCGTCAAACCGTTCTCGGTTCCCGTCGTACCAGTAACTATTTCTGGGCGATCGTCACCTCTGTCGGCGGTGCGGGCTTTTTTCTCGCCGCCCTTTCGAGTTACCTCAAAACCAATTTTCTCCCCTTTGCCGATCCTACAGAGTTGATATTCATTCCTCAAGGAATCGCCATGGGATTTTACGGCACAATTGCCCTGGGAATTGCCCTGTATTTATGGCTAGCTGTCAGTTTAGATATCGGTGGCGGCTACAACGAATTCGACCTCGACTCGGGCAAGGCGCGAATTTTTCGGTGGGGCTTTTTTGGTAAAAACCGCCGTATCGAAATTGTTTTCGATACGGACAAAGTACAATCGGTGCGCGTCGAGTGTCAAGAGGGTTTGAACCCCAAACGGGCGCTTTACCTACGAGTTAAAGGGATGCGCGATATTCCTTTAACTCGAGTCGGACAACCCCTCGCCCTATCGGAACTGGAAAATCAAGGTGCGCGACTGGCGCGGTTTTTGAAAGTACCGTTAGAGGGAGTGTAGACAATGAACAATGAGCAATGAACAATGAACAATACATTTTCCCTCGTTGCGTTCCTCTGGGAGTAACAAACTGTTGAGGTTCCGCCTCCATTTTACACGAGGATGTAGGGGCTAAGCATTCGCACCGAAAAAGGGAGAAAAACTCCATGCACTAGAAGGCGAATGCTTCGCCCTCTCAATTAATTGATTTTGGAGTATAGCGACTAGCAATGTTAGGAAAAATTGGACGTATTTTCGCTGCTGTTAGTTTGACGATCGCCCTTGTCTTGACGGGGTGTTCGCCAGCCGCGCAAGCGAATTTAGACGACGATTCTGCCACCTGCGAAATTCCCCAAAATGTCCCCCGCTTGCAGGGAACGGCGATAGTGGAAATGGTGGTTGATGGGGCGACGATCGTCATGGAACTCGACGGTAATGCTGCCCCAGTGACGGCGGGAAATTTTGTCGATCTCGTCAGTAAAGATGTCTACAACGGGTTAGTTTTCCATCGCGTCGTGCGCGAACCGGAACCCTTTGTGGTACAAGGTGGCGATCCTCTCAGTGCCGATCCCGCTACGCCGTCGTCGCGGTTGGGAACCGGAAACTATGTCGATCCCGATACCAATACCACCCGCTATATTCCCTTAGAAATTAAGCCGGAAGAGGGCAATTGTCCGGTGTACGGACGGACGTTGCGCGGCGCACAACCAGCGTTAAAACATCGCCAAGGG
>CAKZKB010000613.1 GCA_937121005.1 uncultured cyanobacterium
CTGGTCGATCGCCTGCAAAACAACACCGCACCCGTCGCGTGGGATACGGAAACCACTGCACTCGAACCGCGAGATGCAACCTTAGTCGGGATCGGTTGCTGTTGGGGATCGCAACCGGATGACATGGCCTATATTCCTATCGCGCATACCCGAGGTACGACTTTAGATCGCGATCGCGTTCTCGAGTCCCTGCGTCCCATTTTAGAAAGCGAAACTCACCCGAAGCTGCTGCAAAATGCCAAGTTCGATCGCTTAATCTTGCGCTGTCAGGGAGTCGAACTCAAAGGGGTCATTTTCGACACCATGCTGGCCAGTTACGTCCTCGATCCGGAAAAATCCCACAACCTCAGCGACTTAGCCTTTCGCTATTTGGGGATCGTCATGGACAACTACAGCGATGTGGTTCCCAAGCAAAAAACCATCGCCGATATTGATATTGATGCGGTCGCTTTTTACTGCGGAAACGACGTTTATGCCACCTACCAACTGTACCCCTTGCTGCAAGCCGAACTCGCCGACATTCCCAAACTCGATCGCTTGCTGCACCAGGTAGAACTCCCCTTAGAACCCGTACTGTCGGAGATGGAATATTGGGGCATCAAAATCGATGTCGATTATCTTAACACCCTCTCGAAAAAATTAGAAGCCGATCTCGACAACATTGCCAGCCAAGCCTACAAAGAAGCGGGAGAAACCTTCAATCTCGACTCGCCCAAGCAACTCAGTCATATTTTATTTGAAACCCTGCAACTCGACAAGCGCAAGTCGCGCAAAACCAAGACCGGATACTCGACAAACGCCGCCGTATTAGAAAAACTGCACGGCGACCATCCCCTGATCGGTCTTATCTTAGAAAACCGCACTCTCAGTAAGTTAAAATCGACCTATGTAGATGCACTGCCAGAACTGGCGCGATCGGATACAAAACGAGTGCATACGGACTTCAATCAAGCTGTAACCGCAACCGGACGGCTGTCTTCGTCCAGTCCTAACTTACAAAATATCCCCATTCGCACGGCATTTTCGCGACAAATTCGCCGTGCCTTTCTTCCCGAACCCGGTTGGCTGTTAGTGGCGGCAGACTACTCGCAAATCGAGTTACGCATTTTGGCCCATCTCAGCCAAGAACCCGTTCTGGTTGAAGCCTACCAAAACAATCGCGACGTGCACCGTCTGACGGCGCAGTTGCTATTTGAAAAAGAGGAGGTGACTCCAGAAGAACGACGGCTTGGAAAAACCATCAACTTCGGGGTCATTTATGGCATGGGTGCCCAGCGTTTCGCACGAGAAGCGGGAGTTGCAGCCAGTGAAGGAAAAGCATTCATCGAACGCTACAACGATCGCTACGGGAAAGTGTTCGCCTATTTGCAGCAAATGAAACGAGAAGCGATCGCGCAAGGCTACGTCTCGACAATTTTAGGTCGCCGTCGTTATTTCCATTTCGAGTCGAGTCGCTTGCGAAAGTTACAAGGAGAAAATCCAAAGGCGATCGACTTAGAAACGGCGAGTAAAAGTCTGGGTAAAAACGACTCCCAATTACTTCGTGCTGCGGCGAATGCTCCCATTCAAGGATCGAGTGCAGATATCATTAAAATTGCCATGGTGCGCTTGCACGAGTTACTGGCAAATTACGAGGCGCGGTTGTTGTTACAAGTTCACGACGAGTTAGTGTTTGAAATTCCACCCCATGAGTGGGAGGAATTGGAGCCGAAAATTCGATCGACCATGGAAGATGCGATCGCGTTGAGCGTTCCTTTGGTAGTTGATGTAAGTGCGGGAGACAATTGGATGGAGGCCAAATGATGTTATAATAGTAGGCACGTTTGAAGGGGATCTTTAGGAATTGGGGGATTAGGGGATTGGGGGATTGGGGAGAAATCAATCTTCCTCCTTGAAACCTAGACCCTAATACCTAATACCTAATACCTAATACCTAATACCTAAATGGATAGTACCGAACTGAACGAACAAAACCTGCAAGCAGCGATCGCTAAAGCCAGAGAAGCGGCGACGATCGCGCGTTTTGTCCGAACCCGTTGCGCGATCGGCATTCTACGATGCGAAAATAGGACGCATTGCGATCGAATTACAACACGGTGTAACCTACAGTTTCCCTCCAGAAATTGCCCAGGGTTTAGCAGGTGCGACTCCCAAACAGTTAGCAGAGGTAGAAGTCACACCGTCAGGAAGTGGTTTGCATTGGGAAACCCTAGATGCCGATCTGAGCGTTCCCGCCTTGCTAGCGGGAGTGTATGGCAATCGAGAATGGATGGAAAACCTCGATCGGCAAGTCAATTTTAGATTATCGAAGGGTGTTCCTTCTTGACAATATGTTATAATGTTATGCGACTGCTCTAGATAACAATGCCATGAAAGCAGACATCGCCAACAGTTCGGCCAATAATCTGGATGAAGTCAGAGTAACGCTCGATGAGTTCCGAGACAAGTTACTTGACATCGTGCGTGACATCCAAGAAAATGATAACTGGATTGTTGTCATGCAGGATGGAAAGCCGATCGCCGCTACGATCTCTATAGAAGCGTTTGAGTTCTTTAAGCGTGCTGTGGAACAGGCTGAAGATGAAATCGATATTAAGGAATCAGCGATCGCGCTAGCAGAAGCACGAGAACAGGGGACGATATCCCTCGAAGAACTGCGATCGCGCTTAAGTTAACGATTCAACTATGGAATACAGTGTAGAAATTGCACCAGCCGCTCAACGCCAAATTAAAAAACTTCCAGATCGCATTCAATCCTTAATTATTGAAGCGATTGCAACGTTGGCTTCTAATCCACGTCCCATAGGAGTAAAAAAAATGGCGAATACAGACAATCTGTATCGAATTCGGGTCGATCGCTATCGGATTGTATATACCATTGACGATCGTCATCTTCTGATAACAGTTATTAAAGCACAACATCGACGTGATGTCTACCGTTAATGGATCTATCTTAATACTTCTAGTAGAGACTCAGTTTTTAGTTAGACGGTAGCGACTGGCAAAAGGTTTTCCCGGCTGCCACTCTCGAATCCATTTTAACACAACGCACCAACAAGTCAATATCTAAATCCGGGAGAATTTGACTGCGATCGATCGCTTGGTAGCTTTCCCCTTGCAAGTGGTAGACAGATAAGCGATCGCTTTCCCAAAACCAGACTTCCTCAATTTGCAGGCGTTTGTACTTTTCCAGTTTGTCGATCGTCCCACTGGTAATAATGACTTCAATGGCTAAATTAGGATGTTTGCCTTTATCGCCAATATAGTAAGACTCATCCGGCTCAAAAGATACCTTGCGATCGC
>CAKZKB010000614.1 GCA_937121005.1 uncultured cyanobacterium
TCTTTAGGTGTTAGTCTTGTAGGGGCGAATGTCATTTGCCCTTCGTAAAATTTCTTTGCACTCAAGGCATTCAATTTGTTGAGAATTATACCCCAAGAGGGTCAACGCCGTTGACCCCTACCCGATTACATTCCCACGATCGAATATCCAGCATCCACGTACAGCACTTCTCCGGTAATTCCGCTTGCCAAGTTACTGCACAAAAAGGCAGCAGCGTTACCGACTTCTGCTTGCGTCACCGTGCGCCGCAAGGGGGCTTTTTCTTCGACGTGGTGGATCATATCTAGGATACCGCCAACGGCTGAGGATGCCAAGGTGCGAATGGGGCCGGCAGAAATGGCGTTAACGCGCACGTTTTGCGGGCCGAGTTCGGCAGCTAAATAGCGAACGTTCATTTCTAGGGCAGCTTTGGCAATACCCATAACATTATAGTTGGGAATGACGCGCACGCCGCCGAGATAGGTCATGGTAATCACGCTACCACCGTCAGCAAAAATGGGTTTGGCTTTGGCGCACAATTTTATCAACGAATAGGCGCTAATTTCTAGGGCGCGACTGAAACCGGCGGCGGAAGTGTTGCTAAAATCGCCAGTGAGTTCGTCTTTTCCGGCGAAGGCGAGAGAATGCACGAGGATATCGAGTTTGCCCCATTTATCTGCGATCGCGCTAAATAAGGCATCGGTTTGTTCTTCGTCTTGAACGTTACAAGGAAGGTATAATGTCGGGTTGACGGGTTCGACGAGTTGGCGCACTTTCTGTTCGTGTCGTCCGCGATCGTCGGGCAAATAAGTAATAGCAAGTTCTGCCCCAGCCGCGTGGAGTTGTTGGGCAATTCCCCAAGCGATGGAACGGTTGTTTGCAATGCCCATAATTAGGGCTTTTTTTCCAGTCAGATCTAGCATGGAGTTGGCGGGGAGAAGGGTCTAAATTGTGTTTATTTTACTATCGATCGAGAGCATTTCCGTTGCAACCTCTATGTCGCAACCTCTATATCGAATGTCGTAGAGGTATTGCTCGTTGCTCGTTGCTCATTGCTCATTGCTCATTGTTCATTGTTCATTGTTCATTGCTCATTGTTCGTTGTTCATTGTTCGTTGCTCGTTGCTTTCTGTTGTTCGCGTTCTTCGCGTTTTTTACGATCGGAGGCGATCGCCTCAGCAATGACTTGACGCGCTTGCCGCATTTTCTCTAAGTTACCGCGATAGAGTTCCAAATCTTTAATGAGTTTCTCTTGGGGTAAGCCCAGACGATCGCCAATTTTTTCTAAGGCGGCTTTGCGTTCTTTCTCGCTTTCGGTCAGCTTAGCATCCGATCGCTCTAACAGATTAAACAAACCGATGCCAAACAGACGGCTGTATTTAAACGAGTCTTTGCGGGTAATTTCTAAGACGCGATCGCGCAATTCTCCCCCGACAGTTGTCGATTCGGGATCGGTGAGTAAGGCGGTCATTTCCTCGCCAGACAAGCCATCGGCGATCGCGCCGATCCGTTCGGAATCTTGGCGATACTGTTGGGGATCGCCGCTAGTCGAGCGACATAAGGCTTCAAAAATGGAGGTTTTATCCGCATCGGGACGGTATCCTTCCATAAAGCGATCGAACGTCGAGACGATTCCTAATGCGTAAATCGGATCGTAAGAAAAATCGACATTGACCGAGAGTAAGTGCATCTCTACCAACAATTCTTCAACGACTTGCCGATAGACTGAGTGAATCGGCCGGGTGTGATGTTGGTAAAATTTGCGTTTCGTGTCGGAAACAGTAGGAAGGGTACTCACGGGAACCAGAGTGGCAGTTAGAGAATATTCTCATTGTCCCCCGTCAAGGTACATTTGCCAAGCCCTCGGGCGACAACGGGGAGGGGGTGAGAGGGTGAGTTCCCGATCCGCTTGTCTCCCTGCCTATCTTTTTTCCGTATTTTTACGGAGGCGCATAAAGGGCGATCGCGGAAATCTCGGTTGCTACATCAGCAAATTTCTGTTAATTTCACCTTGTTATGCTGCCGATCGGCTCGATCGCCTAAAAATCCCATCTCATTTATCTCATTCATTTGTGGTTGCAGCATCCTAACCATCGGGTTACATAAAATCCGGTCGATCGATGCTACAATCCGATACACTTGGGCGGGCGAAGCATTCAC
>CAKZKB010000615.1 GCA_937121005.1 uncultured cyanobacterium
CTCTTTGGGGGGATTAGGGGGTTGGGGGGACAAGGGGAGGGGGAGACAAGGAGAATAAAACCTCGTACCTCGTACCTCACACCTCATACCTCGCACCTCATACCTCGCACCTCGTACCTCGTACCTCATAACTGTTTCATCCTTCATCCTTCCTAATTCATCCTTGAAATCTATGCAACTGTTCAAACGAGTTTTAATTGCCGCGATCGCGGGGTATCGCCGCTTGATTTCCCCGTTGTTTCCTCCCTCCTGTCGCTTTCACCCCACCTGTTCCCAGTATGCCATAGAAGCGATCGATCGCTTCGGTTCTCGACGCGGAACTATTTTAGCACTTCGCCGCCTCTTGCGCTGCCATCCTTTGCATCCCGGCGGTTACGATCCGGTTCCTCCCAACGATGCAGTCTGATGGACGATCGCCGCCGTTAGGGGTTCTTCTAGGGTTTGACGACAGGAAGCCAAAACGCGATCGATATGCTGCAACCATTGTTGTCGTTGTTGCGGATCGAGGCGATAGGTATGTTTGTTTTCCACTGTAAATAGTGGCGTGTCGGTGAGGGTAGCGATCGCGGGATGATTTAAAGAGGTTTCTGTGAAGAAAACCGCCTCAGTCGCATTGGGAAGCAAGCCGGCTGTTTCCTGACCCGCTAGCAAATTGGCGATGCGAGTTTGGCAGGCTTTGGTGTTAATTCCGCGACGATCGAGTGCGGCCATAATTTCCATGGAGGAAGCGGTATCTCCAGGGAAGGCTTGCAGCAATTCTCGCAGCAAAAACAGATCGTTATATTGATGGCAAGTCACCTCTAACACTTGCGGGTGGAGGGGTAACATTGCCAAGCCATAAGCGACGCGAGACCGATCGCGATCGACGGAATTGGGATAGGTATCGCAGACGATCGTCCCATTGGGCAATTTTTGCCGCAACCAGCGAGAAATAGCACTCCAAGATGAAGTTCCCCCGGTACAGATGGCGCGATCGATGGCTTCGACAGCGACTCCGGTTTGGCTTAGGAAAACATTTAGTTCTCGGTTGAGTTTTTGTGCGAAGGGTAACAGTACCCGCCGTTCGAGATCTTGACGTTTCACCGTCAGGCGACGATCGCCAAAGGGAAAGGTAAACTCGCTCTCTGATTGTAGGGCAATTTTGACGTGCTTGGCAATATCTAGAAGCGACAGACGCAAGGGAGAGGTTTGCAACCAGCGATCGAACAAAATCCGAGACTGTCCGTCGGGTTCGCCGGGTTTGGGGAGTTCGATACCATCGGGAAGCGAGAGGGGCAATTCGCGAGCGAAATTCTCGTCGAGAAGCAGGTGAAAAATGATGTCGCGATCGAGATCGTTACCGCCGTAGGGGAAGCGGTAAGTAAAGATGCGATCGCGATCGAGATCTGCTAAATTTTCTGGCACTCGCGCAATACAAAACTCGGTATTTTCTGCCCCGCAACTGAGAACCAAAGTCGTGCCTTGCCAGCGATCGAGTTGGAACTGGCGACCGCGATCGTCTCCTGCAAAACTAGGCGACTCGCCCTCACTATCCGGCAAGAAAGACAGCACAGATGCGACGCTTTCCTCTAGCAAAAAGACGCGATCGGGTTGCGACACCAACTCAGCCGCTAACACTGCTTCGCGAACATTGAAGCGATAGGCGACAGAGGCATTCGTGGGGATGCTGACAATAACGCCAGCCAGGGGAGGAATGGCAGTATTGTTGAAGGTTTCCGACTCGCCTGCGGCTGGATTTGGCTTCAAGGTTGCGAGTAATGCTTGCAGCGATCGCCGCCATTGCACGATGGGGATTTCCTGACGCTCGGAGTAGTGTAAGATGGGTTGGCTAACACCTTCTTCGTCTTGCCAGGGGAGGGCAATTTCTAAAAAGGTTTTGAAGTTGTTTAACAGTACGCCAGGAGATGCACCGGGAACCTCCGCATCCAAACTGGCTAAGGATAAGGCTTCTAAACTAACAGCCCTGGGAGGTTCGGTTTCGCTGACCGCATACGCTACAGAAGGAACGCGATCGCGGTTGGTTTCTTCTCCCTCTTGCTGCCAGGAAATGGGATAAAGTTTGCGATCGCTATAATGCAGTAAAACCGCACTCGTTCCCGTCGTTCCCAAATCGATACCGAGATACCAGTCTCGCGGTTCGGGGACAATTTCAGACGGTGGATCGACAGGAAGCGACGCATCGCGATCGAGTTCGATATCGGGAAGCAATTCTTGGGACAATTCCCCTTCATCGTTTCCCCCAAACATGGCTTTCATGTCGTCATCGTTGTCATCCTCTTCTTCGGTATAAAAATCGAAGGCGGCGAGAGGATCGCTATCGTCTGTGGCTGACATTTCCGAGGTGGGAAACGGTTCGCGATCGCTGTCGTCTTCCTCCTCATCGTCAATTTCGAGAAAGCTAAAATCTTCCTCTACTTCATCTTCAGTAGTGTCGCTTTCTTCGCCATCACCAATTTCGAGAAAGCTATAATCTTCCTCTGCTTCATCTTCACTCGTGTCGCTTGCTTCTGCTGTGGGAACGGGAGTGACATCAGCAAAATCAAAAATGGCTAAAGGATCGTCATCGTCATCGAGATCCGATGGCGTTTCTGTTACCATTTCTTCAACGCGATCGTCCTCTGTATCCGTTTCTTCTAGCATCAGATCGAACGCCGCTAGGGGATCGCTATCGTCATCAGTGGGGTCAACTTCCGCTTCGGTTTCTTCCTCCACCTCAAAATCATCCGCTTCAAATTCTTCGCTGTCTTCTTCGGGTTCTTCCAAATATTCGGGTTCGGTTGCAACGCGATCGCTAGCCGCGATCGTCTCCTCTACCGTCGCTACTTCTTCATCGGTTTCTTCCGCCAACGACTCGGCGTTTAAGAGTGCTTCTACCGCCTCAAAATCTTCTTCCTCCTCTGCAAACTCTTCCACATATTCGGTGTCAGCTTCCGCTTCCGGTTCCGGTTGACTAAAAAAGGGTTCCGGTTCCATGGCTAGGAACGGTTCCGGTTCTTCTGGCTGAAGTTCTTCCGTGAAGCGATCGGGATCGAGTAAGGCTTCGTAGATATCGATGTCGATGAAATTGCCATCGTCACCATTGCTGTCTTCGGTAGCATCTTCATCCGACTCTACCTCGGTTTCACCTGACATCAATTGGTGCAGATCGGAAGCCGTATTATCCTCATCTTCCGTGTCGGATTCGGGTTCGGTTGCGTCCGCGATCGCCTCTTCAGACAACTGCGAAGCCACATCTTCCGTATCCGTTTCAAACTCATCTTCAGCAAACTGAGAAGACAAATCTTCTGTGTCAGTATCGATATCATCTCCTGACAACTGGAAGTCCATTTCTTCCGTGTCAGTTTCGATATCATCTGATGTTAGCTGAGATACCACCTCCTCCGTATCGATCGGCGGTTCGGTGTCGAGTTCCTCTTCTACGGTTTCTTCAGAGAGATCGCTGTCTTCATAAATCTCTTCAAATTCGGCTTCTCCTACTTCCTCCTCTACTTCTAGACTGTCATCCAACGATTCTACCGGAGATTCGACTTCGGTTTCAATAGGTTCTGCTACCGTTTCTGCGGGAACGGGTTCGGGTTCGGGGGGTGCTTCTACCTCCGCGATCGCTTCCGGTTCGGGGACAACAAAATCCTCGAACTCCTCAAACCACTCATCGTATTCGGACTCGCCGGATGTCGGTTGCAAGTCCATCGCCGAACTGGACAATTCGGACTCAATATCTGCCGCAGCATCCTCCATTAATGCCGTCGCTTCCGTCTCCGAAAACTCAGCAAACAGATCCGAATCCGTATCCGTTAAATTGATATCAGTCGGTTCCCAAATATCGAGGGGTTCGGGTTCCGGTAACGGGGCGATCGTCCGTCGTCGGGGACGAGATTGGGAATTAGGGAATTGGGGGATTGGGGGATTGGGGGGAGTCGGTGAAGGTGTCGATTCTTCTGTAGGGGTCAACGGCGTTGACCCTTCCGGTGTAGAATCAGATGTTAGTGTCGATGGCGTTGCATTTTCTTGTGTAGAAATAGGTGTCGCGATCGATGGCGCTGAATCTGCTGTAGGGATCGATGGCGTTGACCCTTCTAAGGAAATAGAATCTACAACTTCCGTCTCACTATCTGCCAAGTTTAGATCGTCTCGATCGCCTGACAGTGAAAGAGACTCCGCCTCGCGATCGGTTAATTCATCGCTTGCTGTTTCTTGTTCGTTGTCCAGTTCTTCGTTGTTCGTTGTTCGCTGTTCGTTGATGCGTTGCTGCGTTGATAAAATGTGTTCTTGCGTCGTGCGGATCAAATCGTCTACAGTGGCAATGAGACGAGCTTGGCTTTGCTGTCCCAAACCGTGCAGCTTCTCCATGCCTTCAGATAGCGATCGCTCGTAACTGCGGACATTTCCCTGCAAAGCTGAGAACGTGCGCGTCAAAGTGGTATCGAGTTCGATTAACAGGCGATCGGCACTGTTGTGGAGTTGTTGCAAGCGATCGAGACGCTGTTGCGGAGTCAGCAAAGGAGCCGACGAACCCGGTAAACTATCGCTAGCGGCGATCGCCTCATCCCGCGACTGGGCCTCCACCCCCGTCAAAACCTGGTCGATGCGTTCGGACACCCGATCCAACAGACGATCGCGAAAATCGTCCAACACCTGCGAAATCGTCTCCTGCTGGCGCTGGCGATCGAGATCCGTAATTTCTTGGATCAAAGTTTGCCGTTCTTGACGCAGGGTTGCCAATTCGCTACCCAGGGGTTGCAACAAATTGCGATGGAGGGCGATAATTTGCTCGGCGATCGTCCGCAAAGCCGCCTCTGGAGAGTCTCCCGCCGCCGTCTCCCACGCCGAAACCTCAGCCGCGTCCCCGGCCGCGCGATCGCTTAAATACTGGCGAAATTGCTCCAAAACGCGGCGCTGGCGGGCAATTTCGATGGGGTCTGCATCGGTGTTGGCCGCGTCGAGTTGCTGCAAAACGCGATCGATTTCGGCTATCAGTGCTTCCATAGGAAATGCGTCCGAACCAGACTCCTAGAACCTCTACCCTACATTTTGCCCCTCGACGGGCCGACTGGCTAGCGGTGGCCGGCGCAAAAGAGCCGACTGAGCCAATACACAGTAGAATACAGAATACAGTCCCTCGGTCAGCATACAAACCTTAACATTTCCCCACCCCTTCCCTAAAACGTTATAATCCGAACGCGCCCGACGCGATCGCCTTCGCCATTCCGACCTAAGAGACAGCGACCCGATGCCTGAAGATCGATTCTCGACTCCCCGCGATGCCCATGGCAATCCCAACTACGAGGATATACTGCGGCAAACCCCCTTTTTCGAGGGATTGCCCGAAGAACTCGTGGAAAAGGCCACCGTCCACGTCGTCTCTCGTACCCATCCTGCCAACCAGGTGATCTTGCTCGAAAACGACTGGGGCAGTTCGGTGTACTTTATCCTGGAAGGCTGGGCGAAAATCCGCACCTACAACCTCGACGGCAAAGAAGTCACCCTCAACATTTTAGGGGCCGGCGAGCTCTTCGGCGAAATGGCCGCCCTCGACGAAGTACCGCGATCGACCGATGTCATTACCCTGGCCCCAACGACGATCGGCAATATGCCCGCCCAAGACTTCGTGCGCCTGATCAAAACCGAACCCCTGGCCGGAATGCGCCTGGCCCAACTCATGGGGAGGCGACTGCGCCAAGTCAACCGCCGCCTCCGCCTGCGCGAAGCCGACAGTACCGCCCGCGTCGCCGACATTCTCCTGTTCCTGGCCGACGGCCAAGGCAAACAACTCGCTGGCGGAATCACCACCATTCCCAACCTTCCCCACCGAGAACTGAGCGGTTTAAGCGGTCTAGCCCGCGAAACCGTCACCCGCGTCCTCAACAAACTAGAGAAAAAAGGAGTCATCGATCGCGAACGCGAAGCGATTAAAATTCCCGACCTCCACGCCCTGGAACGACTTCTAGTTTAAACCTGTAGGGGCGAACGGCGTTCGCCCTGATTTGTAATGGCGTTCGCGCCGATCTGTAACGGCGTTCGCCCTCAATTGGTGCTACATACGCTCTTTTTCCCTAAGAGGGTCAACGCCGTTGACCCCTACATTCGTTAAACATTTCCAAAAATGAGCTCCCCTGCCCGCCGCCCCCCGATCGTCCTGGTTGAAACCGCCTTTCTCGCCAGCACTTCCGGGTTGCTGTACCTGATTAACACCTATTTTCCCCTGGGGCCGGCCTTTCGGATTTTCTTCCCCGTACCGATCGCCCTCGCGTACTTGCGCTGGGGGGCCAGGGCTTCTTGGATGACCGCGTTGGTGTCGGGGTTGCTGCTGACGGTACTCATGGGGCCGACGCGCAGTATATTTTTTGTCATGCCCTTTGCCTTTATGGGAGTCATGCTGGGGGTGCTGTGGCGGCGCGGGGCCAGTTGGTGGGTTTCCATCGGTTTGGGGGCGCTTTTGGGGTCGATCGGCGTGTTTTTTCGCCTGTGGTTGCTCTCGATTTTACTCAGCGAAGATCTGTGGCTGTACATGACGATTCAGATTACAGAATTGGCTGAGTGGGGGTTAGAAAAGTTAGGCATTTTAGCTGCACCGAGTTTGGTGTTGGTGCAGGGGTTGGCTGTTGCGGCGATCGTCGCGAACAACATTGTCTATTTATTTGTCGTCCATCTGGTCTCGTTGATGCTGTTGGAACGCTTGGGAAATCCCATCCCCCTACCGCCGAAGTGGGTGCGGGTGTTGCTCGATTACGAGGAATGAAAATATTTTAAGGCACTTGACAAGCGCGATCGTCCCTGGCTATACTGGCAGTAAGTTTGGCAAAGTGAAGCGGGGGCAAAAACCCTAGGCACTTCGCCAAAACGCCAGAACCTTGACAAATCAATACGTTCGGGCTTTCAGTAGCGCTTGCCACCCGCTTCGTCGGTGGCTGAAATGAAGGTCTGCCAGGGACTTTGCCAATTTGGGCTCTGTATCCTAATCCCTACTAGGGTTCTGGCTGGCAGCCCTTTCACCTCTCTTAATCCCCTTTAGGGGACTGAAACGCTTCGATGAAGTCGGAGTTGAGCCAAGGATCATTCACTTTCATCTCTCTTAATCCCCTTTAGGGGACTGAAACCAGCTACATTCATCCCCAGGCTAACCCCCGCGTTAACTTTCATCTCTCTTACTCCCCTTTAGGGGACTGAAACAACCGAGTAGACTGACGAGAACCAGCTTCAAACGTGGACTTTCATCTCTCTTAATCCCCTTTAGGGGACTGAAACCAGGCACACTTATTCCCAGTGCGGTAAACAGCCCGCCACTTTCATCTCTCTTAATCCCCTTTAGGGGACTGAAACTAGCCTGCATCCCATACGGCAATTGAAAGCATCTCACTTTCATCTCTCTTAATCCCCTTTAGGGGACTGAAACCTTAGAATGCACGAAATCGCAGCCTCTGCGGGAGGCTTTCACTTCTCTTAATCCCCTTTAGGGGACTGAAACCCTCCTACAACGCAACAACGAACAACGAGTAACAGTTGCATTGAGGTTAAATGTCGCTATTTTAGAAAAAGGCGATCGCGCTTTATCCTAATGTAGGGATTCAGGTATCTTAGGGTCAACGGGTCTAGAAACCCGGTTTCTCGCCGATCGCCTGAATGCTTGCATCCTAATTCATCTTGCAAACAGTAACGCTGTCACCGAAAAACTATCTGAGTTTATCTTATTCATCTGTGGTTGCAGTATTTTCGGCTTGTTCGACTCCCGCGACACTTGTTTGGGGACGATCGCCGGAGTTCGCCACTATCCCGACGATCGCACCGGGTGGATCGGGTTGATGGCGATCGATTTAGTTATCCTCCGATCGATCGCCATTCGGCGGAACAGAAAAGTCAAAAGTAACGGTGGGGTTAGAACTGTCTACCGTCCCAGTTTCCGTGCGCGTTTCGCCTAGAGTTAAAATCGTCATTTCAAACTCGATCGGCCCGGATTCTTCCCCACAACGCGCGAATAGATTCACTTCTGCGGTATATTGTCCCTCGGGAGCCTCTCCCGTCGGCCAGAAAATGTTCTCAACTGGGGAAGAATTGCTCTCGCCACAACCCGCATTGGCATCGACATCCAACTGTCCCCCGGAAGGACTTTGCGGTTCTCCAAAGAAAATCCGCGCCCCCTCCGGCCCCGTGACAGCCAAATCCAGATCGTCTGTGGTTGACCAGCGTAGCGTCACCTGCACGTCTCCCGTGCCCAGTTCCGGTTCTTCGCGATCGCTTTCGGGCATAGGTGGCGGTG
>CAKZKB010000616.1 GCA_937121005.1 uncultured cyanobacterium
CGATATTGGCTGGCGGTATTCAGCCCGCGTTCGACATTGATATCCGATACGCCCACCAGTTCTACGTCTTTGAGTAGGCTCAAAACGCGGGCGTGATGCTGGCCCATGTGGCCGACACCGATAACGCCCACCCGGAGGGGGCCGAGATAGCCGCGCTGGTACGAAACCCGAGCAGATGACATTCGCTCTCGCACTCCCGAATCGTCCTCACACCTTGCTGACGAACTGGCCCGAGGGTCAGGTTGGTATCGTCGCAATTCTTAACAAATAGTATCATGTCCCGAAGAGGTTAAAATCGCAAGTACGTCAGGACAACTACAATCATAGGGAACGGCCGTGGCTCATACGTTTTTGCTCGAACCGGGAAAGTGGGTGCTCGATGGCAACTGGCTGGAGCGCAACAACAGTCCCATCGCTGTGAGAGGGCGGATTTTGGTCGCTTGGAGCCAGGGAAACTGGTACAGCATGGTGACGAAGCTGGAGTTTCCGGGGGGCGATCGCGACGAGATTACGTTTCAGTACCGAGGCCACCTCAACGACGGGGAACGCCAATATACGTTCGTGCTCCAGCACAGCGAACTGGGGAAAGTAGAAGGGGAAGGCTGGATCACTCCAGAGTCGATCGTGCAGCGTTACTGGGTGTTGGGAGACAAGCAGCGCCGCAGTGGGTTCGAGACTCTGCACCGCATCGACGATCGCAGGTATTGCGTCTCCAGTGGCATTTTAGCGGGGCATTATCTCTCTAGTGCCATGGATGGGGTCTTGGAGTTGCGCTAGGGGTCTAGAAAGGGGCGATCGCCGATCGCCCTTACAGATATTAACGTCCGCCGACTGTAATCGAATCGACCTTAATATGCGGCTGTCCGACGGTGACGTAAATGCTACCGCTAACCGAACCGCAGAAACCCGGTGCGAGACTGACATCGCGAGAACACATGGAGATTTTGTTCATAATCTCTTTAGCTTCACCGATCAGAATTGCCCCTTTCAACGGCTTGGTAATTTTGCCGTTTTCAATCAGGTATGCCTCGTCTACACCGAAGTTAAATTCTCCGGTGGGGCCGACACTGCCGCCGCCCATTTTCTTGCAGTAAATCCCTTTTTCGATGGAGTCGAATAGGTCTTGTACGTCGCAATCTCCGGGGGCGATGTAGGTATTTCGCATCCGCGAAGCGGCAGCGTAGGTATAATTTTGTCGCCGTCCGCTTCCGGTGCGCGGGTGTCCGGTACGCATAGATCCGGCGCGATCGCTCAAGAAGTTTTTGAGAATGCCATTTTCGATCAACAACGTTCGTTGGGCGGGCATTCCTTCGTCGTCCATGTCGATCGTCCCGAAAGCGTGGCTCGATCGCCCTTCGTCCCAAGCCGTCAAACTTTCGTGGGCGATTTTCTCGCCTTTCTTGTCAATAAATGGCGTGGTTTGGCGCTCGATCTGCGTCGTTTCGAGCAAGTGTCCGCAGGCTTCGTGGAAAATCACGCCGCCAAAGGCATTCGCCATCACGATCGGATAGGTTCCCGACTCCACGTAGTCGGCATAGAGCATGGTTCCGGCGGACTCGGCAATTTCTTCGGCGTGGGTTTCGTAATCCCAATTGCGTAAAAAGTCGGGATCGCTGGTATCGCCTTCGCGCTTGCTAATCGACGATCGCTGTGCGCCATCGGCGCACAAAAGATTGCATCCCACTGACTGGGTAAGGCGCACGTCGCGGGCAAACGTCCCATCGCTGGCGGCAACGAGAACTTCTTGCCAGTCGCGGAAGTACACCGCACGGCGAGACTGGACGTGGGAGGCTTTGCGATCGACCGCCGAGGTGGCCCCCAGCAGCACGTCACCCATTTCGCGGATGGAACTACAGCGATCGAGCCAGGTATCCTTACCGCGATCGGCTCCGTAGTCGCGCAGCAGTTCTAAATTGACTTCGGGGGTACGAACGCCGTTGGTGGGCAGATGCAGCCCCATCACCGACAAGGCTTTATCCAGCGCCGCTTTTAGTCCCTCAAACGAGAGATTGTTGGTACTCACGTAGCAGTCTGCACCGCCGCGAAACACGCGCACGCCTGCCCCAGTCGAGAGGCGCGGCGAGATGCTGGTGATGGTATCGTCTTCGGCGAGAACGCTGATATAGTTGACGCGCTCGAGAAAGAATTCGACAAAATCGGCTCCCGCCGCCCGCCCGAGTCCGAGCAGGGTGGCCAGGGAACCGTCCCAAGAGGATCCGAAGCGATCGGCTTGGCGCGGATGTTCGAGTTGGGGTTGTTGTAGCGTGGGAACGAGAACGGTTGGCGACACGAAAATTTCTCCCGTTGCAGCGATGTCACTCTTCTTTACACTCTAGTGTATCGCAAGGCTTCGGTGTTGCGCTCTCTGACACTGCCAAACCATCGATCGACGATCGATCCGGTCAATGGGCGATCGTCCCTCACGGCCAAAGCAAGGGACGATTAGCACATCAGCAATGCGATCGATTTCGTCTTCTCCTGTAACCGAGGATATCCTGGATACAAGCCCCCCGAATTCATTCGTGGAAACTCAGAGCGAAGCATCGTCACAAGCCCCTGGCTTTAGACATGGGGTTGAAATTTTTAATTTTTAATTTTTAATTTTTAATTCCGCGAAGCGGTTGACTGCTTCGACTAAGCGATCGGCCACATCTTGTAAATCGAGTTCGATCTCTTCTAGATTAAATAGCAACTCTTTCGTTGGCTCGACACCTAACTTCGCTTCGGGCTTCTCTCGATGTTGGTGTAACACCGCGATCGCCTTTTGTAAAGATGGAGAGTTGGGGTTCATCAGCTTGACCTCGATTAGCCTTACAAGTCGCGATCGTCCTCAGCTTCTAAGAAAGCGCGAACCGTTTCAATCGGTATGCTGAGAAATGGCAACAACACTTTTAGCGCTTCGGTTCCTCCGGCTTTTAATGCTTCTAGTAACCGCTTTTTCAAGGTTGGATGTTGTCGAATGACTGTTTTTACCAGTTCCTCTTCCGTTGCGTTGGGGTTGCTTTGCTGAAGTTGCGCTAGCAATTCTTGAATCTCTTTCGCCGCTTCTTTCAAGTTTGGAGAAGCGGCGGCATGATGGTGGATGATATCACCTTGACTAGACTCAATATAGTTTCCTTGTTCGATACGGATGTTGCGTTTGGATTCTTCGGACACGATCGCCTCCTTTTGAGAATGGGTACAAATAGCTACCATAGCATTAGCGATCGCTGCAAACACTGGAAAGCGATCGTAACTGCATTCTAGCGCTTCACACAAACAGGGTATCGCATTTTCGTCGCCAATTTGACCTAAAGATGTCGCCGCTTTGATGCGAATGCGATCGTCGTCGGCTGTTAGCAAGACTTTACAAAGTCGATCGACTGCCAATTTCCGGTAGACTGGATTTTGGAGCGTCACTGTATTTTAGAACGATCGACTGCCAATTTTGCCGATCGCTTCTGCCGATTTCAAGCGGACTTCTGGATCGTTATCAGATAGGGTGTTAACCAAATGGGGAATGGCATCCTCAACGCCAAATTCCCCTAACGCTTCAACCGCAGTAGCGCGAACTGTTGCATTGACATCTCCCAACGAACTCAGTAAATGGTGAAGTGCTTTATCTTTGCCTAGTTTTGCCAACGTTTTGGCAGTCGCAATACGAACGTCAGTATCGGGATCGGTTAAGCGAGTCACCAGATGGGGAATGGGAATATCGCTACCAATTGTATCTAAGGCTTTAACCGCAGTCAAGCGCACGGTGGCATCGCGATCGTCGAGGAGTTGAACTAAGCTGTTGACGATCGCCTGGCATTGTATTGTATTGAATTTAGGATTGCTGGCAATGTAGCTTAGAGATTCCGCAGATTTAGAACGCACTTCGGGAGAAGTATCGCCGAGTGCTTTAGTTAGTGCGGTAATGGCGAGGGTTTCGGTGCTGTCTTTAGTAAGCATGGGAGGACGATCGAGATACTTTATTTTAGCTTGGATCGTCGCCAGGTGGCAAGCTGCGATCGTCTTCTGCTTCTAAAAAAGCACGAACTGTTTCAATGGGAATGCTAAGAAATGGCATCAATAGTTTCAAAACTTCTGTCCCCCCAGCTTTCAATGCCGTTAGCAGTCTCTTTTCCAAAGTTGGATGGTATCGAATTGCCCTTTTAATGAGCTTTTCATTATTTATATTAGATCGTTCGGAGATAAACTGCCTGTTTCCCAGTTCTCCCAATGCCCTAATGATTCTACCACGAACAGCAGCATTTTGTTCTACTTCTAATCCCTTACACAACCAGGGAATTATTTTTGTTTTGTACTTTTCCGATCGTGTTCCCCATTTTTCTAAAGCCTCAGCAGATCCGTAACGATTGTTGGCATCAATATCGTTAAGTAATGCCCAACCTAGGGAGACAATTGCCATTTCATCGTTGTTTTGATTGCTGTTCACCGATCGCTATTTGTTGTGGTTGTTTTTTTGGCCATTTTTTTGGCCAATTTGCCCTAAAGCCTCTGCTGCTTTTAGACGCACGGCGTTCGATGAATCATCCGACAGTGCCTCGCATAAAGCAGGTATAGCAGTTTCGCTACCAATCTTCCCCAAAGCCATGGCGATTTGCCAACGTACCCGATCGCTTCGATCTCTGGTGAGAGATTTACATAGATAGGGAACAGCTTTGTCTTCGCCAAGTATTCCTAGTTTGTACGCAGATCGATCGCGTATATTTTCATTAGTGTCTTCTAGTTCTTTCAACCAAATATCAATCTCATCTTTTTTGGAAAACAGCCTCTTAGCTTTTTGAATCCAAGATTCTAGTTTTCCAATCAGTGAGGTTTTCCAAGTTGGTAACTCGGGACGATATAAGTCACTCCAGTTTGGCGTAGAAGCAGCCGGATTTTGGTAAATAATTGGCAGCCAACTAGCGCAAGGAATTTCGTTTTCTAGGGCTTGTAATTGCTCTCTTGCTTCCCGAACAGATTGATAAAGAGGACGATTGGAGGAAAAAGCAGATAGAAAATATTTCAAGAATTCTTGTGCAACTCGATCGGGTATGATGTCACTCATGACAATGCTTACAGGAACGCCAAGCTCTTCTAGTTCTTGCCCCATTCCCAAACCATCGCAAGAATTTAAAATGGCTAGACTCAAGCCGCGATCGATCGCTTTTCGCAAGCTATACCATAAATCTCTTACTTCTAAAGTGTCCTCAGAATTGATATATAATCTTCCAGTGTTTCCCTCCGTTGCACTATATCCAGCAAAGAAGAAAATATTCCAGTCTCGACCCAAAAGTTTGTCGTTAACTTCTCTTCGTGTGGGTTCGACTAAGAACGTCACTTCCGCATTCGGCAGACTTTCTAGCAGTTGCCGATCGCGATCGATATCAACACCTTCGCTTTGACCCAAAATCGCCAGTATTTGAACGTGGCGAGATTTTGGTGTTGCTGGAGGAAGTGGAGAATACGAGCCTAGCGAACTCAGCGCTACCTCTGCTTTAGGATAGCGCCGCACAAAATCCCAAGAGTGCCAAGGAAGTTTTTTGACGTTCCGATCGCCGGTCTGGACTATGATTCTAATGTTATCTTCGAGTCTAAGCTCCTCTCTTAGGCAAATCTGGATAGGAATAAAGGTTTCCGATTCCAGCCACATATGGAAAGAATGCCGTAAAGATAAAGCTGATTCTTGACATTTCTGTATCCGAATCCATCTTTCTTGAGGATAAAGGCGATCTATCTTGACGGGTTTTATACGATGGGGATAAGCAAGACTAAGTTGGGCATATTTTTCCTGCCAATGATTTTGCAAGCAGCCAGCTAATTCTGGGTTCGGTGGCAGAGTTCCCATGACTTCTACATCGGGACGCTGACCTTCTTCTCCCAGTGCCAGAGTCACTTTGAACCCTGTTTCTCGGAGATCTCCATCTAATTGAAGTACAACTAGCTTAGTCAAAACTTTGCTCCCTCCAGATTGCCTATCGATCTCATTCTAGCGCGATCGCCAAACTCATGCTAGTGTACCTGGATGAGTCGATCGCCCCTCACTGCAAAAGCAAGGGGCAATCGCATCAGTTCAAGCCGGATAGATCCGCAGGCGGCGGTTGGGTTCCTCCCCAAAACTGGAGGACTTGAGACGGTAGTGTTCTACGAGTTCGTGCTGCATTTTTCGGACGTGGGGCGATCGCGGTAACAATTCCACTGGCTGACCTTTGGGTAGTACAATTTGCTCGACAGCTAATCGTGCTTCCTCCAAGGCCTCCATTTCGTCATCGTTTCCGTCGCGAGTAAACAGGCGCAAATCTGCCACCTGCGATCGCGGATCGTCCACCTTCAATACCCGTTGCAAGGCCCGCGCCACGTGA
>CAKZKB010000617.1 GCA_937121005.1 uncultured cyanobacterium
GTCACAGTGACTCTTGATGCGCCGATGGTTTCGGCAATTTCTTGATGGGTCAATCGCAGTCGAACCCAGCGTCCTTGCGGTGCATCTCGACCAAATCGTTTTGCTAACCATTCTAACAAACCCATCAGTCGATCGACCGTTGATTTGTAGTGGGTAATGACGAGCAAGGACTCGATGAGTGCCAGTTGCTCGACCAATTTCGACTGTAAATTTGTATCTTCGAGCAGATAGACGATTGGCAGTTGTCGGACTTGTACGGGCGTGAGACACTGCATTTCAAATGGATACATTTGCGATAGCGGTTGGCCGATGGTATGTCCTTCTCCCCAAAAGCCGAGGGTGGTGATGTTACCGCGATCGTCCCAGGTCAAAGTTCGCACGATTCCTCGATCGATTTGCCAGACTGTATGGGGGCGATCGGGCAATAAATCTCGACACTGGAACGGCTTGGGGCTGCCCAGTTGAGGGCTGGAAATTGAAAAATTAACGGCTGTCATTGTTCTAAATGAGATGGAACTTTATAAATGGGGTTTTGACAGTTTACAGGGCAACGAGCGAGGGGACTGGCGGGTTCGTAGTCTCGGCAGCCGATCGCTTCTTCTGTAAACGCTGTATAGGGGCGAACCGTGCATTTTAACCGATACTCTCCGGTATAAAACGCACAGCGATCGCAAGGGATTTGGTGTAACTTTTTTAGGTGGGCGATGCCCTCGCGAACGGCCAAGAAAGCAGTTCGCAAAAAGACCAGCAAAAACAAGCAAATGATGACCGGGCAGATCCCAGTTGCTAAAGCAGCAAAAATTTCCATGAAAGGCACGATCGGATATTCAACCTCAAAGAGAGAAATACTAGCAGTTGAGTCACTAGGAAAGCGAGTGGCTGCTGACAGGCCATACACCTCGCGATCGCCGTGCAGAATAATCTAGGGAGTTCCAAAAGTCCAAGATGCGATCGCCCGTCAGTTGGGGATGGAAGTAATGGAAAAAGTGCCGTCCGCTCGGACATTTCCACAAGCGATCGCCTGTTTTTAGCCAAGAGTTCCATTTATCGAGTTGCTGCGGATCGACAATAGAATCGTCCCAACTTCCGCCTACAAACAAGGGCACGGGTGCTGGCGATACGGATAGGTTAATTTGACGAAGCAACGTATGTGGCGACAGCGAAGAAATGAGATCTCGTTCTAGCAGGGGCAGCAGGCGATCGACATTTGCTTTGTATCCAAACAAGCTGTAAACCATTTGTTTTAAGACGATTTTTTGACTGCAAGGTAGCAATTGTCGTTGCACGTAGTAATGACTTTGCCAGTTCGTGAGGGGATTAGTCCCAACGGATAGAAGGGTAAGAGATTTTACTTTTTCTGGATGGGAAAGTGCGTACAACCACGCCAACCCACCGCTAATGCTATGTCCGACCAGATGAACGGGACGATCGCTATTTTTCAAGTAGTCATCTAGCAATGTCAGTCCCACGTTCAGCGACAACGCCTCGTCGGGTGTTTGGATGTATTCCCACAAACCAATCGGAACCTCACGAGACAAGTGTTGTAACAACGGTTGGTTGAAATCTTTCAAACTCGGGCTAAATTCCAACCACAACACATCTGGATAGTACGACATTAAAGACTCCTAAAGAAGTAAGTAAGAGAAGGAAGTAGAACGAGATCCAGAAGCCAGTCGCAAACTGACTTCTGTTTTTGGTCGGGAGATCGAAACCCCTACAGTCCAAATTCTGATTTTAATTGTGCGACCCACTTAGAAACGCGATCGTCGGTGAGTTCGGGTTGATTGTCTTCGTCGATCGCCAACCCGACAAATTGACCGTTTTTCACTGCCTTAGATTCTTCAAAATCATATCCCTCTGTCGGCCAGTAGCCCACTGTTTTGCCTCCGAGTTGAGAAATTTTTTCTTCCAAAATACCGATGGCATCTTGAAAATTATCGGCATACCCCACTTGGTCGCCCAAGCCAAAATAAGCCACTTTTTTGTTGCTGAAGTTTACCTCATCTAACTCATCGTACAGTCCTTCCCAATCACTTTGCAGTTCGCCCGTATTCCAGGTCGGACAACCGATAATAATGCAGTCGTAGAGTTCAAAGTCATCTGTAGAGGCATCGACAATATCGTGCAAGCTGACTGCACTTTCTCCGCCCATTTTCTCTTGGATTACCTGGGCAATGCTTTCAGTATTTCCAGTTTGGGTTCCGTAGAACAAACCAATTTTAGCCATGGGTGTTCTCCTTGTTTGAGTTAAATTTAACTGTGGGTGCGATCGCGATTTAAAACGGGTACTTCTTGTCGGCAACTGGAACAAAACCAGTACGCTCTACTTTTGCAGGCATATCGCAAGAGTTTTTGCGAGCAGATCGGGCAACAACACATTTGTTTTTCCTCGGTTGCGATCGCTCCTGAAGTTGTAGGTATCCGCGAGAGAAGCATTGAGGACATGAGTTCGATTGTTTCTAAATTGCCCTTGAGATAGAGTGGAGCAATTCCACTCCACCATCGGCGTTATACTTCTACTGAATTTAGGGCTTTTTCGACACGCTTAAAGTCGAAGCCGAGGGCTCGTAGGGCGTGCCAAAGGTGTCCTTGCAAGAAGAAAAATGCCAGGAAAAAGTGAGCGTTCGCCAGCCAGCAGCGAGAGGTATGCTCGCCGAAAGGAAGCTCGATCGTGTCAGCAAAATAAGGAGAAACGCCGAGTTTTACATCCAAAACCGGGCCGTAGAACTCCGGGGGATAGGCTAAGGTATTGACGGCACAGAAATAGGCGGCTACAAATCCGGCTAAAGCAATTCCACCCAAGGAATAAGACAAAATTGCTTCTCCTGAAAATAGCAACACTTTCCGGGCCCATTTCAACGGTGGGACTAAGATATGCCACACTCCCCCACCCAGCAACAGCAGACCAACAAAAATATGACCGCCGACGAGATCTTCGAGGTTGTTAACGCTGGCAAAATGGGTTTGATAGCCGTAAATAACAAACGGATCCAAAGTGGGGTTAGTCACCAGACGCACATCTTGAATCGTGGAATCGTACAGCCCGCCCCAGTACATGGCTTTACCCACTAACAGGAACGCTCCCATTCCCAGGAACAGTAAGTGATGTCCCAAAATTAAGCCTAATTGCTTCGGATCGTCCCACTCAAAATGAAATTTGCGAGCTTTTCCTGGGGCTTCTTTCAAGTTGTCGGGAAGGCGAAACAGGTGAAATAAGGCTCCGGCTCCCAAAACGGCTGAGGAAATCAGATGCACGACTCCAATGACGAAGAAAGGATAGGTATCGATAACTTCGCCACCGGCTCCGACCCCAAAACCAAGGGTGGCCAAGTGGGGAAGCAGAATGAGCCCCTGCTCGCCCATGGGAATATCTGGCGAGTACCAAGAAATTTCGTAGAGGGTGAAGGCTCCGGCCCAAAAGGCAATGAGGGCAGCTTGAGCGACGTGGGCGACGATGAACAAGCCTGATTTGTCGGCAAATCGGGCATTCCCCGCCCACCAGTCGAACTTTACGTCGGGATTGTCGTAAGTTTGCATGGTGATGTCATCAATGGCGTAACTCGATTCGCTTATTGAATAAGATTCCTGATAAGCGAGTTGAAACCTAGTTTAGACTAATTCTCAATAAGATAGTGTAAAGAATTGTAACAATATCGAACCGGAGGACTTGGGTCGGGGGATTGGGAGAATCGGCAGTCAGGCGAAAACCCTGGCAGCGAAAGGATTGTATGCTTATATTGCTCCCGGTACAAATTGGGTAGCCGAGGGCGATGCCGACCGTTGCGATATGGTGGGCGGCGAGCAATTGCTTGAATTAATAGTAAAGATTAACAATAAGCTGACAGAGATTGCGGCTCTGAGAGAATTGTAGGTGACGATCGCGTCCCCGTCTTGGATTTTAACGTCAGTTCGATGCCCTCACCCTCCCGGCCTCCCTCTCATTCTCTCGTTGCTTGTATTGCCAACGCGGCCCGATCGACATAAAAATTTACTTTTACAACCAATTTCCCACCAAGACAAACGCTGCCCAATAATAGGGATGGTAGTAGCGATCGTTCTCTAAAATTGCCACTTGAGAGCGACGTAAGGCTTCGGCTTTGCGAACCTCTTTCG
>CAKZKB010000618.1 GCA_937121005.1 uncultured cyanobacterium
AATTTTGGGGGTATAATCGTTGTAGGCTTCTTTGGCTTGGCGAACGGCTTGCGGGCTGAAACTCGCCCCTTTGGGTTTGCGCTTGCGGATTTCTTTGATAAACTCGTCGAGATCTAAACTGGAAAAGTTCTCGAGTTTGCGTCCGGTTTTTTCGATGCTGTGTTCCAGTCGCAACCAGTCGAGAATGTCGCGGTGCGAGTCTTGGTTGTTGCGGGTGAGATCGATGAGGTGTTGGGTGAGTTCTTCGGTTTCAGTTTGGGTGGCGTTTGTCGGTGGGGCGATCGGCAGTTTTTCAAACAAATATCCCATCGGACTAATCGAACCCGACAGCATTTTTGTAAATACTCGATGTCCGTACCACCACAGAAGTGGCGAGTTTAACCATCCTAGCAAACATCGATCGCTGGTCGGTAAAATAAAGATCTTGTCGTTTCCATAGACAGTTGTATCGCTATAGGCATATTGAGGGAAGGTCTGGATAACTTGATAAATGATTTTCGGTTGTTCAAAAATCCGCCAATAATCAACAGCATCTTGTATTTCATGCCATTCATAGTTACCCGATTTACGACCTGGCCATTTTCCTTGCTTTTTATTGTCCCATTCTTTGGGACGCGGTTCCAACTGAGATCGATATTGTTCCAAATGAGATTTTACCGCCGGATAGAGATCGATATCAATTCCTCGACGAGTAAAAATCATCCATATATTTTGCCATTCAGAATGCCAGCGTTTGATATCTTGTCCGCGCAAATAGGGTTTAATAATCTCCACCGACTTGGGATCGGCTTGCACGATTTTGTTTTTCGTGTCATCATCAATAAAAAAGGCTTGGTTAAAACCTGTCGTCACACCTCGATACGGTTTTACACCTGTAAACTCTTTCAAGGGCACGCCAACTGCGCGAATTTTCTGCATGAGTTCGTTCACTTCAGGACGTTCCAAACTCCACGCTTGCTGAGAAAAGCGCGATCGCGGCACATCGTAACCTTCCTCGTCCACATATTGCGGTAAATTAATCTCGGGCAACTTTTCTCGCGGTACGGGACACACCAACACTCGCGACTCGGTTTCCGGTTGGCTTTCCTCCAGTTTTCGCACCACTAAAATACAAGGAAACGTATCCGCATCGGGGAAAATCGGTGCGTGTCCGAAGTCGATGAGTTGTTCGACAACAGTGCGGTTAGCGAAGAAGTTCCGCAACGCTTCTCCGTATCCCGATCGCAGCCATTTATTCGTGACAATGTAGGATAAAATGCCATCGGGTTTGAGTAACTTGACCCCCCGTTCGTAAAAATAGGTGTACAAATCTGCCACACCGTTGTAAGATTCGTAGTGGGTCTGCAAATAGAGTTTAATCGACGATAGCAACTCTTGGCGCACGTAAGGCGGGTTGCCAATGACCACATCAAACCCACCCGACGCAAACACTTCGGGAAACGCCGCTTCCCAGTCGAAGGCCTTGCCATCGAAGCCCGCATCGGCGACAATAGAATTACCGACTTTGATGCGATCGTCTAAATCCGTTAGCGGTTTCCCCGGTCGTGCGGTTTGCAGCCACAACGACAGTTTAGTAATTTCCGCCGACTCGGGAGACAAGTCTACACCGTAGAGGTTGCGAGTCAGAATGGTTTCGTCGCGATCGAGGCCATTTTCTTCCTCAAATTCTAGCGCCGAAAGTGCCTGCGCCACGCGATCGTACTGACGGGATAAATAGCTAAATGCAGCAATGAGAAACGCACCGGAACCGCAAGCGGGATCCAGGACGCGAGTTTGTAACAAAACTTCATCGCGATAGGCTTGCCAAAAAGCAATTTCTGTGCTGCGATCGTCCAAGTTGCCAAAGCGATCGCGTAACTCTTCTTCCCGGCGATCGAGATAAGTTCCCAAAGCCGCCTTGACGATATACTGAGTAATGAATGCAGGCGTATAAAACACGCCTTGGGTTTTTCGCTGTCCGGTAGCACGATCGTACTCTTCCCCTTTCGCTTGCGATCGCAATGCTTCCAAATCCGTCACCGACTGCTCGAAAATATGCCCTAAAATATTTACAGACACTTCCGTATCGAAATCGAAACGGGTCAACTGTTTCATGCGCGAGCACAAAACATCGGGAACGGAGAGGCGATCGTCTAAAATCGGATCGAACTGGAACAAACCGCCATTGTAACCGGGAATGGGGGGATCGTCGTTACCGCGATCGACCCAACGAAAAACCGCCTTATAGTTCTCCCAAATCGGGCGAGGATAGTAGGGATCCTGGATGTCGTGGGCATTTTGTAAGGTTTTGTCCGGTAGCAGTTTTTTGTCTTCGCAAAAGGCCACGAACAAAATGCGATCGAGGGCTTTTTGGGCCTTCTCCACTAGAATTGTATCGCGATCGTCGATATCTTGCGGCCCGCTAAACCAAAAATGACGCGCCAGATCCACCCGCAACTCGGCATATTCGCGGTACAATTGTTCGGTGATGCTTTCTTCGGCTTCGTTGGATTCGGCTAGCAGGCGATCGATCCTCGATGGCGACTTGGGTTTCTTGGCGGGGGGGAGAAAGTTTTCGCGACACAGAAGGTAGTAAAACCGCTTAAAAACCTCAATATCGGCCAACTCTTCTAGGAAAAAAGCCTCGTAAAACGATGGCGTGCGACTGGTACAGTACAAGCGTAACTCGCGATAGTTAGAAACAACGATCCACTGACAGTTAGGGCTATAATTAGCATAGCGCCAACCCTGGTCTACGGCGGATTCTTTGCGCCCGGAAGTGGGGCGATCGAGGTTATTTTTAGCCCCTTTTAGTTCGATGGGAGCAACAACGCGACCCGATAGCTTAATTTTACCTTTTTCGTTGTGGGTTCCCGAAAAAAGTCCCAACGCGCCATCAGCCGATCCGCCATCAGAAATATTTTGTTCCGCGCACAATTCCCAAGTTTTCCCGCGTCCGGTAATCGGCGATCGATACCCTAAAATCTGCTGAAAAATCGTCGCCAGAAACTCCCCTTGCAAGGAGACTTCTTTAATTTCGTCTAGAGTTCCCCGTTGCAAAGTTTCGATCCAAGGAAATAAGCGTTGCTGCTTGTCGGCGAGATCGCCAGGAAAAGCAAACAGGCTCAACGCATTGTTTAGGGTTTTGCGGTGGAAGAGAAGATGAGAAGCAGGCACAGTTTAGTCGCTACGCTCCAATTCAGAGTTCAGAGTTCAAAATTGAGATTCCCCCATTTTTAATTTTTAATTTTTAATTTTTAATTCCTTGTAGAGACAGGTGAGGGCATCGAACTGACGTTATTTTAACTCGGGACGGGAACCACCCAGGGATCGCCGCGAAACACAGCCACCGCGATCGCCACTCCCAGACAGGCTAAGATGGTTAGAATTAATGCCAGCAGCACCGCAATTTCACCCCCCGACAAGGGACGATCGCGCGGATCCAGATAGGCTGGAGACGGCCGGGAAGGGCCGCGATCGCGGTACGGTTGCGGTTGGACGACGGCGATCCGGGAGTAGCGAATGCGTGCGTCGTACTCTAACCGCCGTTGGGGGTTGGCGAGGGTACTGTAGGCTTCGTTGAGCGCCTGAAACTTCCCCCGCGCCACCGCTTCCGGTAAATTGGTGGTATCGGGATGGTAGCGCTTGCTCAATTCCCGATAGGCCCGCCGGATCTCCATGGGCGATGCGGAAGGATGCAGTCCCAACACGCTATAGTAGGTCTGTTTCGGAACGCGGTTTTGGGTCACGGGGGAATCTTCCCATCTCGCTGTTGGGGGTATTGTGACATAGAAGCGGGCGACGGGCGCGAGAAATTGCTGTTGGCGCTGGCTCGATGAAATTGCGGAAATTATTTAGATTCGCGCGATCGGCGCAGTAATTGTACTGAATCGAGGTTCAGGGTTTTTTCGGTGCGATCGCCAGAGTCAGGGACTTTTTAATGTTTTACATCGGGAATTCTACGCATTCTCCTCCCTAAAATTGCGGGGCGAATCGCCAAAATAACTGCCGCTTGCTCCCCTTCACCAACCTCGGTAATATTTTAAGATAAGCTGAGGCCCGATCGCGCCCGAGCGTCGCAAAAGATCCGCCAGTTTTTAACCGTCAGCGCCCGCATCGAACTCGGTGGTTTCCCCAGGTGAAACATGAGCGATCTCGATAAATCCAAAGAAGAACTCGTCGCCGAACTCGCAACTCTGCGACAAGAAGTCGCCGAACTCAAGATCGAGCGCACGGTGTTTGATGTACAAAGCGAACTGCTAACGACCTTAGAAACTACGGCGAGAACGGGATCGCGATCGCTGGTTTTGAAAGCGTTGTTGCAAGATGCGATTAAAATCTCGAACCGCATCGCCGAACCCCAAGAAAGCAGCTTGTTTTTACTCGATTCCGAAGGTAGAGTCGTCGAGAGCATTCTCGCACGGGGAGCCACCATTCGCCAACAAAAAGAAACCTTGATCGGTCGCGTTTTTAAAAAAGGTTTAGCCGGATGGATCGTCCAAAATCGGCAAATGGGATTGATTGAAGATACCAAAGAAGACGATCGCTGGTTGACCTTACCCAACCAACCCTACACCGTGCGATCGGCATTAGGCGTTCCCATCCTCAGAAATCGCAATTTACTGGGCATTATTACCCTCACCCATTCGACCCCCTATTATTTTACTCCAGAGTGCGCCCAAATAATGAAAAAAGCGGCCGCAGCCATGGCTCCCATTGTGGAACTGGCGCGTTTATTTGGGGAGTTGTCACCTCAGTCCGTACCGCCGCGAATGCCCGCCACGCCGCCAGCGAGGTTGCTTTCTCGACCTCCCATTCCGAAGCCGAAAACCCCGCTACCCAAACCCCAAACGCCGCCACCGGAACCGCCTCGCATTCAGCACGAGGTCAAAGATTTATCGTCGATCGGCTTGTATATTATTGTTTGGGATGGTAAGTTTTTATATGCCAACCGCCGCCTAGCGAAAATGTTCGGCTATCCGTTTAAGGAACTGTTAGGATTGAGCTCGATTTTTGAGTTGGTCTCCTTAGAAAGCTACGACGACTTTGCCGAACGGGTGTATCGCTGCATTCGCGGTCAGACGCGCACGATTCACTGTCAATTTTCAGGACAGCGTAAAGATCGGCATTTTGTCGATGTGGAACTCTACGGTTCGGGGACGACATTTTACGGTAAAGCGGTGATTGTCGGGGCCATGCGATCGCTGCCCTCCAAACCCATCTGAGATGCGGCAAGGGGACTCCCGGTATATTCGACTCTCTTGGTGCGCGTTCCCTAGCGCCCTTCGGGTTCGCCAGTTGCTCCACTTGGGGAGACCCCAAGATCGCACTGGTCTCACCGTGCGACGGCGCGGGGTCGCACCGCAGAATTAACGGGAGGGGAATTGCCGCCAACAAACAAACTGCCTGACAAGGCATCGTTGTTATTGTCAGGTTGCATACTCATAGCCGTCCGCTCTCTGTAAAGTTTGCAAGTATTTGGGATGAACGTCGAAGGCATTTAAACGAAACGAGGGGCGAGACCGCACGGCAACGCGCCCAGTATGGATGCCAGCATATTTGCCGTTGGTGACGGTCGCCTTGACAATATCTCCAGTTTGAAAACCGAAGAACTGTTTTTGTCGCGGGCGATGCCCTCGTGCAAAACCGTATTTGTTGGGCAAGACTCGCTGGCGGTTGCCGCGTCCGGTAGCTTTGATTGACAACGGTTTCGATACCTTGACAACCAGGTTTTCCGGTGTGGACTGACCCACACAAGCCGCATCGAGCCAATGAGTTTTCAGTAGTTCTAATCGAGTGCGGTTGTACTTGGTTGTGCCGCCCGTACCAACTTCAATCGGTAGCCCGGTTTCCGTTAACCGTTGGTAAAGTTTCCACCGCGTCGCGTTGACTGCAGCCGCATCTTTAAGGGGTGCTTTCGCTTGTTTTAAGACGCGAGCGAGAACTGATGGTTTGCCCGATAGAAAATCGCGGATATCCTGGTTGCCTTTTTCTTGGTTGCATTTATGACAAGCTAGCGTCAGGTTGGAAACGCGTTCGCGAAGCGTCTCCGTAGGAGAATCGCTACCTCCTTTGGATTTA
>CAKZKB010000619.1 GCA_937121005.1 uncultured cyanobacterium
ATGAATATTAATTTCTCCTTGTCTCCCCCTCCCCTTGTCTTAAAACTGGTCACTGGTCACTGGTCACCGATCGATCTCCCCAATCCCCTAATCCCCCAATTCCCTATCTCCTTTTCCCCTACAAATACCAGATCTGAAGATAAGACAGTGAAATTCTTACTCGATCGCAAATATTGGAAATTGGCGCTGTTACCGATCGCGCTTGTTGCCCTATACTGGAGTTTGGTAAGGGGCGGTTTTCTGTTTCCGCTATCCCTAGCACCTGAAATATTTTGTACTCAGAACTGCGATCGCGAAACTACACTTCCATCTACCTTACCCGGAACCGAACTGCTGAACTACGACACACCACTATCGCCGCAGTTTACCAATCCCGAAAAAATTGCCATCCTCATCGAAAAATCTAAATATCGCCTGACTTTATTTTACCAAAACGAACCGATAAAATCCTATCCTGTCGTATTTGGTGGCGATCCGGTGGGAGACAAACAAAAAGAAGGCGATCGCCGCACGCCAGAAGGTATTTTTGAAATTCGCGATCGCTACCCCCATCCCAGTTGGTCGAAATTCATCTGGTTGGACTATCCAAATGCTAGTTCTTGGCGCAAACACCTACAAGCCAAACAACACGGCGAAATTGCTTGGTTCGATCGCGTTGGTAGCGAAATTGGCATTCATGGCGTACCCAACAACGCTGATGGCTATATCGATACTCGCACCAACTGGACGCTAGGCTGTATTTCCCTGAAAAATGCTGATGTCAACGAAATCTATACCGTTGTCCGTGAGGGGACGATCGTCAAAATCGTTCCTTGAGGGGGATCGACCGACGAAAAATAAAGACGATCGCGTAACGCGATCGCCCATTCGTGTAAAATAGGAAAGAGGCGAAATCGGCACTCTTAAATCAACCTACTGACGATCGCTCGGACAGTATCAAGGACAACGATACTCTCCTGTTTGGTCTACGCAAGTTTCAGGATTGCTTGCTACAGTTTTGATGGCCGTCTCTTTGAAAGCAATATTACCTGCAAAGCTGTAAATTGTGCCAACTGTTAAGAAAAGCACGACGATCGCCGCAGGATAAGGAGACTTCGCCTTCTTGACGGATTGCAGAGTTTGTGCTAAGCAAAGAAACTTGCGATCGTCAAATTGGGAGCGATCGATTTGTGCGATCGCTTCGACAAGAACGCTGTTGTATGCCATGATGGTTTGTAGAAGTATATAAGCCAACTGGAGCCAAACTGACTTGGCCCCAGTTTTTTGTAGGTGCGGAATCTAGGATCCCTTTCTATTTACCAGGATAGCTGGCGTACCATGTCGGTGTCAAGGATATAGTGTGAAAAAGTAAGGATCGGAGGATAAAGACAGAATTGTAGTGTAAAAAAGTATGGACGACAGTCCCAGAATAGTGTGCTATAGTATGATGATGGACTAGCACAAGGGAGAAAGCATGAATGTTGAGGAAGCCATCGAAATCGCTGACTTGGCACTCTACGCTCGAGAAGGCCAGTACATGAGCGATCTAGAGAGAACGCTCTTAGAGGGAGCATGGCATGGTTGGAGCTACGCAAAGATCGCAGCCGCACATCAATATACGCAAAATTACCTACAAAGGGATGTCGCTCCCCAGTTATGGAAGCGACTATCATCTGCTTTGGGGGAAGAAGTCAGCAAAAAAAACTTTAAAGCTGCATTAGACAGATACGCCGCTCGATCCTCCTCGTTAGCAGAGGTCACAGACTCGAGCGTTCTCTATGTCGAACGTCCCCCCATTGAGTCAAATTGTTACCGAGAAATTACTAAAGCTGGGGCCCTCGTGCGTATTAAAGCTCCTCGGAAAATGGGAAAAACTCAGTTAATGGGTAAGATTTTAGATTATTCAGCCACCCAGGGCTATAGAACGGTCTCTGTAGATTTGCTACAACCGGATGAATCGGTACTTATCGATCTAGAGAAATTTTTGCATTGGTTGTGCGCTAATGTTAGCTATCAACTCGATATGCCAAATAAAATCCCTGATTTTTGGGATGGATTGCTAGGAAGTAATGCCAGTTGCGATTGCTACTTTAAAGAATACATTTTACCGCAAGGGGATCCTCCCCTAGTTCTGGCCTTAGATAATGTCGATCGCATCTTCGATCGTCAAAACATTGCTTCAGATTTTTTTAAGTTACTACGTTCTTGGTTTGAAGGGTCGAGAACGAAAGACATTTTAAAGAAATTGCGCTTAGTTGTCGCCCACTCTACCGAGATCTATCTATCTTTAGATATCAATCATTCTCCTTTTAATGTGGGTTTAGCAGTCGAGCTACCGGAATTTACAGTGGAACAAGTGACCGAACTCGCTAAGCAACAAGGCCTCGATCTAAATTCCCACCAAATCGAGCGATTGATGTCTGAAGTGGGAGGTCATCCTTATTTAATTCGGGAAGCCTTCGATCGCTTAGAAGAGTATCCCGGCGTGACATTAGCTCAAATTTTGGAGAAAGCAGAAACTGAAGAAGGAGTCTATGCTAATCACTTGCGAGAGTTAAGCGATAGTCTTTTTCGAGACAGTCGGCTTGTCTCTGCCATGAAAGCTGTGGTTCAATCTAAAAAACCAGTTGAACTAGAGCGAAAGCGAGCCTTTCAGTTGCAAAGTATGGGATTGGTTCGTTGGCGAGGCAATGCTGTCGAGCCATGCAATCGATTGTACAGTTCTTATTTCCGCGATCGTCTAGAAGAAATGGAATAATCTGGGTCGATGGACATTTGAAAAACAAGAGACACAGAGATCCTCAACATCGATCTTTGTGCCTCTTTGTGTCTTTGTGGTGAGTTTCCCCATCCGAAGATTACCGCTTCGAGTATTGCGGTGCTTTGCGAGCCTTTTTAAGCCCGTATTTCTTCCGTTCTTTGGCGCGCGGATCCCGCGTCAAATACCCTTCCGTTTTCAACGGTTGGCGATTATCGGGATCGAGTTGGCACAACGCCCGCGCCGCCCCCAAACGAATCGACTCCGCCTGTCCGGTCAAGCCCCCACCGCGAACGTTAACGAGAATATCGTACTCGTTCTCGAGACCCAACACTTCTAACGGAGCCCGCGCCGCCGACAAATAACCGGGGTTCCCTTGCAGGTAGTCCTCGCCGGGGCGGCCGTTGACAATCATTTTGCCCTCGCCGGGCACCAAACGGACGCGGGCCGTCGAAGACTTGCGGCGACCCGTGCCCCAATAGACAGCGCGATCGCTTTGTTGTTCGGTAGCTTGCATTAACCTTGTCCTCCGGGCATTCCTTGAATTTCAATGGTTTCGGGCTTTTGCGCCTCGTGGGGATGTTCCGGCCCCGCGTACACTTTCAGCTTCGTAAACAGCTTGCGCCCCAAAGCATTTTTAGGCAGCATTCCGCGCACGGCTTGTTCTACGATCCGTTCGGGAATTCTGGCTTGTAACTTGTCGAAGGTTTCGACTTTCATCCCGCCGGGTCGCCCAGAATGGCGGCGGTAGAGTTTTTGCGATCGCTTTTTACCCGTGACTTGCACTTTGTCAGCGTTGACGACGATGGCAAAATCCCCCGTATCCATGTGCGGGGTAAACGTGGGTTTGTTTTTACCGCGCAAAATTTTCGCCACTTCCGCCGCTAAGCGACCGAGGCGATATTGAGAGGCATCGATCACGTACCATTTTTGCTCCACGCCATCGACGGGCGGCACGTAAGTTTTTTGAGTCATAATTTCCTCTGGATTACTGAGAAAAGTTCATTTTCGGCATGGCATCTACCCAGGCTTCGGCAGGAAAGGGACAGTCGGGATAGCCCACTTTCAGCAGGCACAACCCCTTGGCCGGGGCCGAGTGTTTGACGCGATCGCGCTGTTCCCGAGTCCAAATCTCTTTAAACTCTAGAGGCGATCGCTCTCCCGTTCCCACCTGTACCAACATCCCTACCAGCAAGCGCATCATCCCGTACAAAAACCCGCTCGCTTGCACTTCGATATGCACGAAGGGCCCCTGACGCTGGCATTGGGCCGCCTGTACCTCCACCCAAGAGTGGGGACGTTCCGACCCGGCCCGGCGAAAGGCGCTCAGGTGGTGGCGGCCCAGTAACGGCTCTAACGCTTCCCGCATCCGGTTTTCGTCGAGGGGCTCGTGGTAGTAGTGCCACGTTAGGGCCCGCACGAACAGGTTAGGAACCGGATCGGTATAGAGGCTGTAGCGATAGCGCCGCCAAGCGGCCGAAAAGCGAGCGTGCCAGTTAAAATCCACTGGTACGGAGGCTCGCACCACGATATCG
>CAKZKB010000620.1 GCA_937121005.1 uncultured cyanobacterium
GCGCAGTTCCGCGTGTTGCACCACGTTGTCGCGGGGTACGAAGTGGATCATCTGGGTGTTGAGTTTCTCCGCCAGGGCTTCGATTAGCTCAACTTCCCGGTCAGTATTCCGGCTGTTGCAGATCAGGCCGCCGAGCCGGACGCCACCGGATTGGGCATACTTCAGCACGCCTCGGGCGATGTTGTTGGCCGCATACATGGCCATCATTTCACCGGAGCAGACGATGTAGATTTCCTGGGCTTTGCCTTCCCGAATGGGCATGGCGAAACCGCCGCAAACCACGTCGCCCAATACATCGTAGGAAACGATGTCTAGATCTTCGTAAGCGCCTTCTTCTTCTAAGAAGTTGATGGCAGTAATAATGCCGCGTCCGGCACAGCCAACACCGGGTTCGGGCCCGCCGGACTCAACGCATTTCACGCCGCGATATCCGGTCAGTAACACTTCTTCGAGTTCGAGATCTTCGACTGCACCGCGTTCGGCGGCTAGGTGCAGAATGGTGGTTTGAGCTTTGCTGTGCAGCATCAAGCGGGTGGAGTCGGCTTTGGGGTCGCAACCGACGATCATGATGCGCTGACCCAGTTCGGCCATGGCGGCCAGGGTATTTTGAGAAGTGGTGGATTTACCGATGCCACCTTTGCCGTAAAATGCGATCTGACGCATGATAATTGTCTCCTGATTTAGTTAGGTTGAGTTAGTTAGGTCTAGGAAAAACTGAAACTTTCGAGAATCGGAAGTGGGGATTCAACTTGTTGAGAATCCGTCGGTTCGGACGATCGAGGTTTGGTCGGAGGCGATCGCTCGAAGCGAAAGCAGGAAGAGGCAAATTTCATGATGGCTAAATTCTCCTAAACGGGAACGCTAGCGCGGACTTCTTCAACAGTTAGAGTGGGTGAAACGCGATCGCGCAACTTGGCTTCGATGGCGTATTTCACAGTAGCGGTGCTGCTAGGGCAGTCTCCACAAGCCCCTTGCAGGACAATTGAAACGCGATCGCCACTGACATCAAACAATTCCACGTTGCCGCCGTCGGCGATCAGAATGGGGCGAATTTCTTCGTTGAGAACTTGCTCGATGAGCTTGATTTTTTGGACTGTCGTCAGTGTTGTCGGTGGGGTCGATGCGATGTGTTGCTCGATGGCAATACTAGCAGCAACTTTAGTGGTGGTTGTCCCTTGCAGAATTTCGCTCAAAACATCTTCGATTTCGGCGAGGCAAGAGCCGCAAGCACCGCCGGCTTTGATGTAGCTTGTCACTTGTTCTACGGTTTCGAGATTGTTTTCGGCGGCAATGCGGCGGACGCGGTTTTCGGTGACACCAAAGCACTTGCAGAGTAACGTTCCTTCATCGTCGTCGTCGTGTTGTTCGACTTCAATGCCTCGATATTTGTAGATAGCCGCTTCGAGGGCTTCTTGACCCATCACCGAACAGTGCATTTTGGCTTCGGGCAAACCACCGAGGTAGTTGGCAATGTCTTGGTTGGTGAGGTTTAAGGCTTCGTCGAGGGTTTTGCCTTTAACGATTTCGGTGAGGGCAGAAGACGAGGCGATCGCGCTAGTGCAGCCAAAGGTTTGAAAGCGAGCGTCGAGAATTTTATCGAGGGCTTGTTCGATTTTTAGGTGCAGTCGCAAGGCATCGCCACAAGCAATACTACCGACCTCTCCGTAAACGACGGCTACGCCAGTTTCGTTTTCGTCTGCGATCGCCCCTTGGTTAATGGGGTTGTAAAATAGTTCGAGTACCTTTTCTGAATAGTCCCACATGGCCGTTCAATTTTAGATTTTGGATTTTGGATTTTGGATTGGCAACCACAGATAAAACAGATGGTTGCAGGGAAGACATCGATACAGTTAGAAAGATTTCGAGGCAATTTCTAGGTGGCAACTGCCAAATCTCGTTCTTGCAACCAACCCGCCCCATCGCTATTAAAGGGAGACATCGCCCGCAGACGGCTGACAATACCGGGCATTACTGAGAGGACGTGCTGGATTTCAGCTTCGGTGGTGAACCG
>CAKZKB010000621.1 GCA_937121005.1 uncultured cyanobacterium
GATCGACGCGGGAGAAGTGACGATCGATGGCAGCGAAATCGGTAGCGTTGCCAACGGTTCTGCGATCGGGAATGCAGGGAGTATCGCGATCGTCGCCGATGGCATTTTCTTAAACAATGAAGCCCAAATTCTCACCAGTACGGAAGTGACAGCAGTGGACTCGACGGCGGGGAATGTGGTTTTAAATGCTGACGCGATCGAATTAGACGATCGTAGCGCGATCGCGGCCGATACTACCGGACTTGGGGGGAACATCGAGTTTAATTCCGGCACTGTTCTTCTGCGCGACAACAGCAACATTCGCACTAACGCAACGGGAGAGTTTCCGGGTGGAGATATCGCCATCGATACCGATACCCTAGTGGCGTTGGACAACAGTGACATCACCGCCAATTCTGCCAATGCCGCCGGAGGCAATGTTATTATAGAGGCTCGCGGCATTTTCGGAACGGAATTTCGTCCTTTTCTGACTCCTGAAAGCGACATCACCGCCACTGGAGCCACTCAGGAACTACAGGGAACGGTACAAATCAACACCCCCGATATCGATGCCACTTCGGGACTGATTGACTTGCCGACAACTCCGGTAGATGTTGCCAGTTTAATCGATCGCGATCCCTGTTTGCAAGGGCAAAACAGCCAATTTATTATCACCGGACGGGGGGGATTACCTCCAACTCCGTTCGATGTTTTGGGAGGGAATGCTGGAACCGCGATCGACTGGGTAGATGCTTATGGATTAACTCATACCAATGTCTCCCCCTCTCCCCCTCCCCCTATCTCCCCCTCTTTACCTCGAGAAGCGCGATCGTGGCACATGGACGATCGCGGTAAAATCGTTTTGATTGCAGAAGAGGGCGATCGCCTTTCTTTCGGACAACTAGACCTCTGTCATTTGAGACCTTAAGTGGTGCAGAATGTAGCGTTTAAACGCCAGCGTGTCCCAATGCTAAACCCGCCACCAACATTCCTAACACGAGAAAGGGTTGGGCGCTGGCTTGATATTTGACATCGTTTTCGAGGGGATCGCGCAAGAAGTACATATCTTGAAATGTAATTTGCGGAATCACCAACAAGATTAAAATGGTGGCGTAGAGGTTTTGATGAACGCTCATCAAATAACCCGCGATGCCCAATTGAAACACATCGATCGCCAACACGCAAATCCAAGCCGCAGTAGTGACACCAAACATCACCGGAAGCGACTTTAACCCCAACTGGCGATCGCCTTCTACACTTTTGAAGTCGTTGACGATCGCAATTCCCAAACCCGACAAGCTGTAAAATAACGTCAAGACGACGATCGTGGCATTGAGATCCCCAAATAAAGCGTGTCCCGCCCACCAAGGCAAAGCGATATAACTCGCACCCAGGGCATAATTTCCCAGCCAACCGTTCTGTTTTAATTTTAGCGGGGGAGCCGAATAAATGTAGGACAAAAACGAACCGCCGATCGCCAAAGCTGTCAGCGTCGGGAACTCGTGACCCGCCCACCGATCTAAGGTAAAAGCGATGCCAATTCCACCTGCTAGCAACACTAAAATTTGGGTGACGACTTGGGGAACCGAAATTGCCCCCGAAGGAATGGGACGATAGGGTTCGTTAATCGCATCGAGTTCGCGATCGTAAAAATCGTTGAGAGTTTGGGTGTATCCCGTCAGTAACGGCCCGGACATTAACATACAGGCCGCAGCAATTAAAACATTCTCCAGCGTCCACTGATAGCTACCAGAAGAAGCCGCACCGCAGACGACCCCCCAAATCAATGGAATCCAGGTGATCGGCTTCATTAACTGCAACCGAATCTTCCAGATGTTGGTTTCGCCAGGACTCGCGCCTTTCATTCCCAACATTTGCCGGGTTTTGGCGCTGCGATTGGGTTGTGCGGGTGTGGGTGTTTCGGACATAGCCAGTTGCGATTGAGCGCGATCGTCTAGAGGGTAACGCTTCCCATTATGAAGCAAAAGAGAACTGCTTGTAAAGCACATCGTTTAATTTTTTCGCAATCTCACCCATTTCATGGTATAGTTATCGTAACCGGGCAAACCTATTTAAATTTCTGTCCGATCGTCAGCAGGTGTAGAAACCCGGTTTCTTGCCGATCGCCAGATAGCATTCGAGTCTATCCTTTGAGAAACCGGGTTTCTTGCTTGACCCAATCCAAAATCTGCGCGTCGAAATTGCTCGTTGTTCGTCGATCGAGACTATTTTGGATACAAGCCTCCGGCTTCAACCATAGCTATTGCTCATTGCTCATTGTTCATTGCTCATTGAAATGGTTTCCACTTCTCTAAAAACCCCAATCGTCTACCCCGAACCTGATGGCGCTCCCATGGCAGAAAGCGATGCAACCCGCGACTATCTCATTTATGGCGTTGAAACCCTCAAACTCTATTATCAAAACTGTCAGGATGTCTATGTTTCGGGCAATCTTTGGTTATGTTACCAAAAAGGCGTACCCGATGCAGTAGTTTCCCCAGATGTATTTGTCGTGTTTGGGGTCGAAAACCGACAGCGCCGCAGTTACAAAGTCTGGGAAGAAAACGGTAAAACCCCCGACTGGATTTTGGAAGTGACATCTGCCAGCACTCGCCATCGAGACGAGCAAGAAAAACCGGATACCTATGCTAAAATGGGTGTTACGGAATATTTTCAATACGACCCCACTGGAGATTATTTAACACCTGCTCTCAAGGGACGGCGGTTAGAAGGCGATCGCTATGTCGATCTCGTTCCTACTCGCTTAGAGGACGGAACCCTGTCTTTTTTCTCGGAAACCCTCGGCCTAGAAATGCACTTGCTAACCGACGGTCGGTTGCGGTTTTTTAATCCCCAAACTCGTGAATATTTGCGAAGCCCCCAAGAGATAGAACGGGAACGAGTGCGCCAACAACAACGTGCCGATCGCTTAGCGGCTCGCTTGCAAGAATTAGGGTTCGATCCAGAGGATTGAGTGTGCCAAAATGCGATCGCCCCTCGCACCCCGAAAGGAACGATCGCACCTAGAGAAATTACAGTTGTTCCTGTTGCTTGAGATAGCCGTCAATGGCTTCAGTAGCAATTTGGCTCATGGGTTTGCCGCGCCGAGCCGATTCCGCTTTCAAGCGATCGTAAATTTCGTCGCGAATGCGAATGCGATGGCGGGTTTTACTGGTACTTTTCGGCTTGTAGGTAGCGGAAAATTCGCGCAGCTTGTCGAAGCCGATCCGATGGCAAAAGTCGCCGAAACTTTCCTCCTCTTCGCGATCGCTCTTAAAGTATGCCAGCAGAGGTTCGAGGGTTTTTTCTAACTCCTCGATCGGCATATCATCTTGATAAGGTTCGGCCAGGCGAGTTTGATGGGGATCGGCTCCCAACCAGACTTGATATTTACCCGGTTTTTGCCCCACAAATCCCACTTCAGCTAAGTACGGACGGGCGCAACCGTTGGGACATCCGGTCATCCGCACGACAAAATGTTCCTGCTTCAAATTGAGTTTATTCAGCAGAGAACGCAGGCGCACTAAGATATCGGGAATGGCTCGTTCCGACTCGGCGATCGCCAACCCGCAAGTCGGTAAAGCGGGGCACGCCATGGCGTGGCGCACCAGAGGATCGAGGTCAGTTTCTTTGACAATTCCGGCGCGATCGAGTAATTCTTGAATATCTTTCTTGTCGCCGGGATCGATATCGTAAAAGACGATATTGTGGTGCGGTGTCACCCGCATCGGCAACTCGTAGGTTTTGACAATTTGGCGCAAGACGGTTTTGAGTTGAAACGAACCGCTATCGAGAATGCGCCCGTTTTGGACAGAAATACCGAGGAAAAACTTGCCATCGCCTTGGTCGTGCCAGCCCAGGAAATCTTCGTACTTAAACGGTGGCAGCGATCGCGACGGTTCGATACCTTTACCAAAATAGCCTTCGACAGTTTTGCGGAATTTATCCAAACCCCAATCGTGCAATAAATACTTCATGCGAGCGTGGCGACGTTGGACGCGATCGCCAAAATCTCGCTGGGTGGCAACGATCGCTTTTACCAAGTCGAAAACATCCGCTTTCGCCACGTAACCGAGCAGATCGGCCGCGCGAGCGAAGGTTTCTTCTTTGTTGTGCGTCCGTCCCAAACCGCCACCGACGTAGACGTTAAACCCTTGCAATTCGCCCGAATTGTCGGTAATGACAACTAAGCCTAAATCTTGGGAAAATAGATCCACCGAATTATCGCCCGGTACGGTGACGCAAGCCTTGAACTTGCGCGGCATATAATGTTCCCCGTAAATGGGTTCTTCCGAGTTGGCGACGATCGTCCCATTGCCATTGCGCGATCGCGCCGCCGTCACTGCCGGATCCTCTTCGGCACTGACAAACTTTTCGCCATCGAGCCAAATATCGTAATACGCGGCTGTTTGCGGGCGCAACAGATCGGCAATTTTGTCTGCGTAGGCGATCGCGTGTTGGTACTCGGGGCGGTTTTTAAATGGAGCCGGAGGAGCCATCACGTTGCGGTTGAGATCGCCGCAGGCTCCCAAAGTCGATCCCATGCTGCGAATGATATCAGCGATCGTCGCTTTCAGGTTCTTTTTGAGAATGCCGTGTAGCTGGAACCCCTGGCGATCGGTGGCCCGTAGCGTACCGTTACCGTACTCGTCCGAGAGGCGATCGAGGGTAAGGTACAGTTGCGGCGGAATGTAGCCTCCAGGGGAGCGCGTCCGCAGCATCATTTGGTAATCTTTTTCCTGACCCTTGGCGCGGTTGTCGCGATCGTCTTGCTGGTAGGATCCGTGAAACTTGAGCACTTGCACGGCCTCGCCGCTAAAGTGGTTCGTTTCTTCGAGGAGTTCGCTGGCGAGGGGCTCGCGCAAGTAATTGCTGCGTTCCTTGATGCCCTCGAGCTTTGAGAGTTTCGGAGGTGCCGTTGAAACCATGTGCGTTCTAGAACAATGAGTAAAATCGCCTAATCCCCGTTAAATCAGTGGGGATTTCGAGATTGGATCCAAATTCTAGCACTCCACCCCCCGGATGCGATCGCTTCCTTCAGCAATCTTTACCCGAGTGCGAGTACGCTAGCGCAAGTATTACAGAGAATTAACCGTTGTTACGAGCCTGCAAGAGCGCCATTGCAAACAATCAGCCATCCTCTACCACACCCACGAGGGATTGTAAGTCGAAATCGCGATCGCGGCCGCTCAAACAAATTCCCGCACTGTTGACGGTTAAATCATCTTTGGAAATCGCCGAAGTGTGACGATCGCCGTTAGCCGTCGTCCATTCTACGAGCCAATATCCATCGCGATCGCGAACCCCTTGCAACTGACCGCCGCCCCGTTCTAGGGCATTTTTCAGTCGCCGTTCGTCGCGCTGCTGCTGCATTTTTTCTCGATATGCCAACGTGCGCCGGATGCCGAGTTCGTAGGCAATTTTCATTTCGGGAGTCATACCCTTAAACCGCAGTTCTTGAGGATCGACAATGTTGGTAAATGCGGTTTGTAGGTGCTCGCTCGCTTCGGGATCGGCACGGCGATCGACCTCGTGAAACCACCAGCTACAACCATCGTAGCGGATAATAGCAGTATCGAAGCGATCGGCTTCGGCAACCAAACGGACGATAAGCGGTTTCGCCACCGAGAAGCGCTGTTGGGCATCGGATTCGTTTGTGGGGTAAGCAAGCCAAGTTTTCCCACTGAGGCGATCGGCAAGCCAGACGCGCAATTGCGGTAAGGCTTCTAGGTATTCGGAAATTTGGAAGAAGTCGGCTTCTTCGATGAGTTGGGCAGTGCGATCGCTGGTAGGCTGAAAAATGCCCCAGCCTTCAAAGTCTTCGGGTTGGGGAATGAAGGTATAGACAAGACCGCGCGATCGCACTCTCACCCTCGCATTTTGCGGTCGCGGGGCGATAAATTGGGTCTGTTTGAGTTGGTTTTGTTCGGCAGAAATTTGGCCGAGGAGGTCGCGAATATTGGTCATGGAACCACAGATGAATAGTAGTAGTAGTAGGGTGGGCAATGCCCACCCTACGGGTGTATCAGTTCGACGATCGCCTCCACCAGTCGATCGGGGTCTAAGGGTTTGGGAATGTGGCATTGGTAGCCCCATTCGATCGCCCGATCGCGATCGTCTTCTCTGGCGTAAGCAGTGAGGGCGATCGCCGGGATATTGCCGCCTTTTTCGGGTGCTAAAGCGCGAATTTGTTGGATGAGGGTATAACCATCTACCTCGGGCATTCCAATGTCGCTAATTAAGACATCGGGTTGCAGGGTTTCAAAAGTGGCGATCGCCTCGGCTGCTGAAGTTGCCGCCGTCACCTCTACGCCGTATTCACTTAGCAGGATTTTCAGCAGTTCGCAGGTGTCAGAACTGTCATCAACCGCGAGAATGCGAATCCCGGACAGATCGATATTTTGGTCGTGCAATCCACCCGATCGATCGCAATTTGTGGCTGTATCGAACAAGGGTAATTCGACTGTAAATGTGGCTCCCATGCCTTCACCGGGACTGTCCGCCCAAATCGTACCGCCGTGCGCTTCTACTAGCTGATAGACGATGGCCAATCCTAATCCTAAACCACCATGTTGGCGCGTGGTCGCCGAACTTTCTTGACGGAAGGCTTCAAACAAATAGGGGAGAAATTCCCGCTTGATGCCTTTGCCCGTATCCCTGACCAGAATGCGAACGCGATCGTCCATTTCTTCGAGATCCACTGTTACTTGTCCCCCTTTTGGGGTAAACTTAATGGCATTAGAAAGCAGATTCCAGACCACTTGCTGGAGGCGAGCCGAATCGCCGAAGACTTGCCCGATGCGATTCCGGCGGTCCTGCGCCGGCTTTTCGCGCCGCCCCAGCAGCAATCCAAGCCCGCTGGCCCCGAGCAGGGCGATCAAGGCGGCGCCCAGCAATGAACGATTGGACGATTCGTCTCGCCGGCCCGGACGACTCCGCCGGCATTAATCAGGTCTACAACCCCTA
>CAKZKB010000622.1 GCA_937121005.1 uncultured cyanobacterium
GGGGGGTTGGGGGGATCGGTGTCAGTTTTCGCTTAAATCCTTGTACCCTCCCTAAAACCTAATACCTAAAACCTAATACCTAAAACCTAATACCTAAAACCTAATACCTCGCACCTCATACCTCATACCTCGAACCTCACCCCTAAAACCTAAAACCTAATACCTAACTCCCTCATGAACGTCATTCTTCAACTGCGATCGGCGACGATCGTTCTGGCGATTTTTGCGGTTGCCAACTTAGCCACTGCCCTGTTTCAAATTAACCGAATGCGAAACGACAGTCGCGTCGTTAACTTTGCCGGGATCGTGCGCGGAGCCAGCCAGCGCCTCATCAAGTTAGAAATGGTGGGACGACCTAGCGATACCATTATCGCATCCCTAGACACAATTTTGGTCGGACTGATTGAGGGGAGTGAAGAACTCGAACTTCCTGCGGCTTCCGATGCCGAATTTCGCGCCGCCATGCTAGAAGTCCGCCAACAATGGGAACAGTTAAAACGGGAAATTGCTGCTGCCAGAGATGACGCAGCCATGCAGTCGCCGTTATTTGACAATAGCGAAGCCTTTTGGGATCGCACCAACGCTGCTGTATTCGCGGCTGAAAATGCTGCCAAAGACAACATTGACGATCTCGTGGGAGTTCAGATTGCCCTATTTGTGTTTAACTTGCTGTTGCTAGTTGGGGTGTGGGTGGTGACAGAAAATATTGCTCGCCGCTTGCGCTACAGCGTCCAAACTCTAGCCAGTTCTTCGAGCGAAATTGCTTCAACCGTCGATCGCAACGAAAGCGTCGCCAGCGAACAAGCGGCTGCTGTCAGCCAAATTACCACGTCGATCGACGAACTCAATGCTTCTTCCAACCTCACCGCCGAACAAGCCGAGTCCGCCGCCAGCGACGCGCGAGAAGCCCTCACCCTCACCCAAACGGGAAACGAAAGCGTCGATCGCACCCTGGCGGGCATGGAAACCCTGCGCGAAAAAGTCGGCCACATTGCCGATCGCATTACCCGCTTGAGCGCCCAAACCCACGAAATTGGCAGCATTTCCGGCTTGGTCAGCGAACTGGCCGGGCAGACAAATATGCTAGCATTGAACGCGGCTGTCGAAGCGGTACGGGCTGGAGAACAGGGCAGGGGGTTCTCGGTGGTGGCGGCCGAAATTCGGACTCTGGCCGATCGCAGCAAGCAGTCAGCCGCTAAAATTAACGAGTTGGTTGGCGAGATCCAAAATGCCATTAATGCGACCGTTACATCCACTGAAGACGGGACGAAAACTGTCGAAGACGGAGTTAATATCGCCCGCAAAACGGCGCGATCGTTCCAAGGTGCGAACCAAGCCGTCGATCGCGTGGTTATCAGTTCCCAGCAAATTTCCTTGAGCGCCCAGCAACAAGTGGCCGCGATCGCGCAAATTGCCGAAGCCATGAAATCCATCGATTTTGGCTCCAGCGAAACCGCCCGCAGCATCGGCCAAAGCCGCACCGGGATCTTGCAAATTCACGAGATTGCCAATCAGTTAAAATCTTTAGTAGAGCAGCATCATTTCAGTGACCAGTGACCAGTTTTAAGATGGGGAATTGGGGGATTGGGGGATTAGGGGATTGGGGGGCATACAACCTCACCCCTCGTACCTCACCCCTATTTCATCCTTCATCCTTCTGACTTCATCCTTGTTGAAACCTCGTACCTCACACCTCAAAATGAAACTTCGATACTGGATTATCATCGGTTACACCATTCCCATCGTTCTTGCCCTGGTTTCGGCAGGAATCGTGACGCTGAAGGTGCGCGAAGTCGAGGAGTCAGTCATGCAACTCGATAGAACGGCTGAGGTCGAGCGGGCCATTTCTAATTTCGGACTCAGCGTGGAAGTAGCATCTAAAAACGTGCGTGGCTACCTGCTCCAGCGAGATCCGTTTCTCAAACAGAGCTACGAAGAAGCGCGGGCAACCTACTTGCGTCTGGCAGAGGAACTACCCAACTTAATTGAAGATGAAGAACAGCAAGAATTGTTCGTGCGTCTCGAACCCATTTTAGCCGAACTCGATCGCACTAACCAAAACTTAATTGCCTTAGTCGATACGGGCAAGAGTGCAGAAGCGATCGCCGCTTGGCGCAACGATAGCGCTGGCGACGAGTCTCGCAATATCTCTTTGTTGCTCCAAGATATGCTCGATCGCGAAGCAGAACTGATCGCCATTTTTAAAGGCAATCAAGATGAAGATTTGGATAGTCTGATTCCCACAATTTGGGCAGTGACGGCGGCTTCGGCAGTGCTGGCGATCGCGGCTGGGGTGGCGATCGTTACCGGACTGGTGCGCCGCCTCAACAGTTCGGCCGCAGCCATTTCTTCGTCCACTAGCGAAATTGCGGCCACGGTCTCCCAACAGGAACGAGTCGCCAACGAACAGGCTTCCTCAGTCAACGAAACCACCACCACCATGGACGAGTTGCGGGCCTCGTCGCGACAGTCGGCCGAACAGGCAGAAGCGGCGGCCGGCCGGGTGCGGCAAATGCTAGTGATGGCTGCTGGCGACAATAACGGTTCGGTGAGTTTGAAGCGGCGATCGCAGGATATTGCCGGCCAAGTGATTGGCTTGAGCGAACAGTTGGGACAAATTTCTAATATCACCAGTTTGGTTAGCGATCTGGCCAGTCAAACCAATATGCTGGCTATCAATGCAGCCGTCGAAGCGGTGCGGGCCGGGGAACGGGGCAAGGGGTTCGGCGTGGTGGCCGCCGAAATTCGCCAACTGGCCGACCAAAGTCGGCGATCGGCCGAAAAAATTGACGAGTTACTCTCCGGGATCCAAAAAGCCACCAACGCCACCGTTTTTGTCACCGAAGAGGGTAACAAAGCCGTAGACGAAATGGTCGAAGCCATTAACGATATTGCCGTCAACGTCCAGCAAATTTCCCTCACGGCCCAGCAGCAGGCGGCCGCCGTCGCCGAGGTCATGGGGGCCATGAACAACATCAACGCCGGATCCCAACAAACCGCAAGCGGCATTGCCCAGACTAAAATCGGGACGCAAACCCTCGATCGCACCGCTACCAACCTCAAAGACTTGGTATAGTAGACTTTAGCCTCTCGCAAGGGGACACAACGGAGGGCAGGGTATGACGGCGATCGTAACGGCCCCCAACAACCGCATGGTGTTGGAGGGGGTAAGCTGGACGACCTATCGGGGCCTGATTCGCGATTTGGAATCGGAGCCGGGAAAACGCCTGACCTACGATCGAGGAACGTTAGAGATTATGGTGCCCCTACCGCCCCACGAACGGTATAAAAGTCGCCGTGACTTCTATTCACTTCTCCTGATGGTAAAAAGACTTCTTCTATAGCAATCCTCGAAAAGATGAGGTACGATCGCTTGGGACGAATCCCAGTCGTAGCAAGGGTTTTGCCGTACCGCACCTTATTGGGAAACGCTATAACAAGTACTTGGCAAAGCGATCGCGAACGAATCGAGTCATTCAATTTTTGCGAGCTTACAGCTTTGTGACAAAAAAACCTCACCCGCAGGTGAGGTTAACCAAGCAGTTCTATGACAAAACCTTAGAACAAGAACGTGGTTCGCAAAATACCGATGATGGCATCGTCAGCATCTTTTTCACCAGCAGGAGCCGTTAGCCAGATCACCCCAGGAGTAAGGGTAATGCCGTCGGTCAACTGATAGCGGTAGAAGGCTTCAAAGTGCAAGGGCACGTCGTCAGCAACGATATCGCTGTCGCTGCCATTAAAGCCTCCCACGTAGGGTTCGGCACCGCCAAACAAACCGAGCAAGTTACCTTCACCACCGAAATCGGGGAAGGCAATCCCCAACCCGTAGCTCCAGATTTCGGCATCGTTGTCGCTGCTTTCTTGTTGAGCGTCCATGTACATTCCGAAGGCATTGATTGCTAAGCTATCGGAAAGCTCGAATGCCGCTTGTACGCCGTAAGAATTGGTCGTGGTGGCATCGCCAAAGGGATTGGTGGCGCGATAGGTTCCCGGCCCGATGTCGAAAACGCTACTATCGCTGTTGGGGCTATTGTTGAAGTAGGCGTGGTTGTAGGTCAAGCCCAGTTGCAACGCACCCGCATCGAAGGTGATTTGTCCTAATGCCGAGTATTCGCCATTGAACAGACCTTCGCCTTCGAGGGGACTGAAGGAGTCGCCACCGAAGTAACCGGCCGAGAGAGTGATAGCATCGGCAAGCTCGAAGTTGATACCCAAGCCGCCGCCGGACGCTAAGCCGATTTTGTAGATGGGGCTAGATTCGGCAAAGCTAGAAATGGCGTTATTAGCACCCGTGTAGCCTTCTAGGTAAGGGCTGATGGTGGGCACGAAGTCTTGCCACAGGGGGAAGGCCGCAGGCAGGTAGACTTGGATGCTATCGCCGAGGGGGAAGTAGTAGGCGAGCCAGCCGAGCTCGACATCGTTGCCATTGTCGAAGGAGTGAGTAAAGACCCCTTGATCGAGATCGCCGAGGACAGTATCGAAGTAGTCGGCGTTCCCGGCATCGAGACGGGTGTAGAGTAGGTCTTCCCCGGTGAAGCTGGTGGCGAAGCCGAGACGAATGCGATCGTGGAAGACCGTTTGGTTGTCGTCGAGGTTCAGAGCATCATCGCTACCGAAAACATCGGAGACGGCGAATACCACTTCCCCTTGCAGTTGGGTGGTGGTGGAGAACTGGTGGTCTTCGAGGAACTGCACCCGCTCTTCTAAGGAGTCTACGCGACCGCGCAGGGTGGCGAGTTCGGCAGCAAATTCTTCTTGCAACCGCTCGATCGCCTCGATGCGACCGATGGGCAAGTCGGGGATATCGCGGCCGCCGAGAATGGCATCAACGCAAGCATCCAACGCCGCCGCAAATTCATAGCGGGTCAGGGTGCGGTTGCCTCGGTAGGTGCCGTCAGGATACCCGGCGATACAGCCGTAGTCTTGGATCAGGTCGTCGAGTGCTTCGCGGGCCCAGTGTCCGGGGGGCACGTCGGAGAAGTCATCGACGGAGTTGACCCGACGAGTGCCCGGAATTTGGCTCACTTCGTTGCGGCCTAGGGTATCCTGGCGCGCTTCGGTAAAAAAGTCGTCTACCTCGGGGGCAGCCGACGGTTGAAGTTGTTTGCTGGTTGCTGGTGCGTCTTTTGCCGAGAGACTCGGCGCGTCTTTAGCCGTTGCTGGAGCAGAGATTGCCCCGTGCAGCGCTAGCAAGGCCGGACTGACGAGCAGCAGCTTCCACATTGTTTTTTGCATTGTAACCCTCACACCTCAAAAAATGCAGAACGTGGTCAGTGTCGAGTAAAGATAACCTAACAAAGGCTATCGGAAGTGATTGTAGCACTGACTACATCAATTTTCAAGTCTCGATGTCAAGATTTGGGGGCACTGGAGCCCCAGATTGCCCTCTGGCAAGGCGGCCGCCGGGTACGCGGACGTTCTTACACAGAAAAAACTCGGACGATCGCGGGGTTTTGTAGCAATCGATACGATGCCAACTGGGTCGATCGCCCTAAGATCGCGCTCTGAATTCTAAAAAATCCACGCTCGGGAGTCTTAAAAAAGAATGACCAATTTTAACCGACGCAAATTTTTGCTCTATGGCTCGGCCGCGTTAGGAACCAGCGTTCTGCTAAAAGCCTGTAGCGAAACCCCCACTGAAGGCACAGAAGGCGAAACGACTAGCGATAGCGGTGCGGCGGCTAGTGGCGATACCATCAAAGTAGGTATTTTGCACTCTTTGAGCGGGACGATGGAAATTAGCGAACGCACCGTCGTCGATGCCGAACTGCTGGCGATCGAGGAAATTAACACGGCTGGCGGCGTTTTAGGCAAGCAAATCGAACCCGTTATCGAAGACGGAGCCTCCGACTGGGACGTTTTCAAAGAAAAAGCGGAAAAACTCATCGACCAAGATAAAGTTGTCACCGTATTTGGCTGCTGGACTTCTGCCAGTCGCAAAGCAGTGCTCGATGTCTTTGAATCCAAAGAGCATATGCTTTGGTATCCGGTTCAGTACGAAGGGCAAGAATGCTCCAAAAATATTTTCTATACGGGAGCCGCACCCAACCAACAAATCGAACCGGCGGTGGAATGGCTGATCGAGAACAAGAGCGACAAGATTTTCTTGGTCGGATCGGACTACGTTTTCCCTCGCACGGCGAACACGATTATCAAAGAGCAAGTTGCAGCACTCGGCGGTGAAATTACCGGAGAAGATTACCTACCCTTGGGCAACCAAGAAGTGACACCGATCGTCGCTAAAATTCAACAAGCGATGCCCGAAGGTGGGGCAATTTTCAACACCCTCAACGGCGATAGCAACGTGGCCTTCTTCAAACAAATGCAAGCGGCGGGTTTGGGCCCGGAACAATATCCAGTAATGTCGGTGAGCGTTGCTGAAGAAGAAGTGCGTCAAATTGGCAAGGAATTTCTCTTGGGTCACTACGCGGCTTGGAACTATTTCCAAACCGTTGAAAACCCGCAAAACGACCAGTGGGTGACTGCATTTAAGGAAAAATACGGCGAAGATCGCGTCACCAACGATCCCATGGAAGCCGCTTACATCATGGTTTATATCTGGAAACAAGCGGTGGAACAAGCGGGAACGGCTGACGACTTGGAAGCGGTTCGCCAAGCCGCTTACGGTCAAACTTTTGCCGCACCCGAAGGGGAAGTGAAGATGAACCCCAACCATCACCTATCAAAATGGGTACGCATCGGACAAGTCAATGATGATGGGTTGTTCGACATCGTTTATTCGACTGACGCACCAGTGGATCCTCAGCCTTGGAACCAATACGTTCCCGACACCAAAGGGTTTGCTTGCGACTGGTCGGACTCCGAAAAAGGAGGCAAGTATCAGATGGAATCTTAACGAGGTATAAGGTTTTAGGGATTTTTTTCAAGGATGAAGTCGGAAGGATGAAGGATGAAAGATCGGCTTTCTCCTTCCCCCCTAAAACCTAATACCTAATACCTAATACCTTTTTACCAATTACCAATTACCAATCACCCATTACCAATATAATGATAGATTTTCTCAATGCAGCGTTTAATGGAATTAGTATCGGTGCGGTGCTGCTGTTGGCGGCACTAGGATTGGCGATCGTCTTCGGTTTGATGGGTGTGATTAACTTGGCCCATGGCGAGTTAATGATGTTAGGTGCTTATGCCACTTATGTCGTACAAAATGGATTTAAGGCGATCGGCGATGGTTGGTGGAACGAGATTTATATTTTCGTAGCACTCTTTGCTGCATTTTTAGTCGCCGCCCTAGCTGGACTGATACTCGAACGAGGAGTGGTACGATTTCTCTACGGCAGACCCCTAGAAACCTTGCTGGCGACTTGGGGGGTTAGTTTAATTTTACGGCAGTTCGTTCGTAGCGCAAATTGGGCGATCGTCGCCGGAATTTTGCTCTTTTGCGGGTTGTATTTTGGCGGGGCTTGGTTGCTGCGTCGCCGTCCGAATTGGGATAGCATTAAAAACTGGGCCAGTCCGGTTTTGTTAGTGCTGTCGATCGCGATTTCTAGCACCCTGCTAGCAGTGTTAGGACGCACGGAAAGTCCGTTTTGGACTCGCGAGTGGTTTGGCTCGCGTAACGTGGACGTAACGGCTCCTGCATGGCTGCGCGGTGGCTTCCCCTTTGGCAACTACCAACTGCCCTACGCGCGTATTTTCATTATCATTTTAACGGCACTGTGCGTGGCGGGGATTTACTGGTTTTTGCAACGAACAAAGTGGGGGTTGCGAGTGCGATCGGTAACGCAAAACCGAGACATGAGTGCTTGCTTGGGAATTCCCACGCAAAAAGTCGATGCGCTGACATTTTCTCTGGGTTCGGGGTTAGCTGGAATCGCCGGATGTGCGATTACGTTACTCGGTTCGGTGGGGCCGAATGTGGGCGGAAATTATATTGTCGATGCCTTTATGGTGGTGGTGCTAGGTGGCGTAGGCAAGCTAGTCGGAACGATCGTCGCTGCAATGGCGATCGGGATGCTAAATTATCTAATTGGGGCGGGGACGATCGCGTTTCTCCTCCAACCCGTCGAACCCCTGGCTAATTTCTTTCTGTTTTTCTCGACCACTAGCATGGCAAAGGTGATGGTGTTTGCCCTCATTATTGCCTTTTTACAAGTGCGTCCGGCGGGAATGTTTCCACAGAAAGGACGCAGCGTGGAAGGGTAAGGTGATGACAAGCATTCAGGAGGTAGCCAGAAACCCGGTTTCTTGTTTATGGCCAGACTCAATTCGAGCTTATCCTTTGAGAAACCGGGTTTCTACACCAGTTTAGGCTAGGATACCTGAATATTTACCCAAAATCCTGAATTTAAGTTTTAGGTATCGATGCTGTTTATTGCTCATTGCTCATTGCTCATTGTTCATTGAATTGATATGACCTCTCACCGCAACAAACTGACTCCGAAAAAAGCGCGATCGCGCCGAAGACTGGCCATTGAGGCGGGAATTATTATCGCCCTCGTCCTCATTTTTGCCCTACTGATGCCCGCAATTTTACCAGACACTCGCCTGAAGATTTTAGGGCGAACGTTGGCATTGTGTATCGTTGCTTTGGGACTGGATCTAATTTGGGGATTTACAGGCTTGTTGAGTTTGGGACATGGCATCTTTTTTGCCTTGGGTGGCTACGGTTTAGCCATGCACTTGAAACTCCAACTTCCCGAGGGGCAAATCCCTGATTTTTTCAGTTTGTACGGGGTTGAAAAACTGCCCTGGTTTTGGAAACCCTTTGAGTCGCTTCCATTTACGACGATCGCGATTTTTGTCATCCCTAGCATCGTCGCCGCCTTGTTCGGCTACTTAGTCTTCCGCAACCGCATTCGGGGAGTCTATTTCTCGATCCTAACCCAAGCCGCACTCCTGGTCTTTTTTAACTTCTTCAACGGACAGCAAAAACTGATCAACGGTACGAACGGATTGAAAACCGATACGTCGATCGTCTTTGGAGTCGAAGCGAGTTCTGACGTAGCGCAACTGGCATTTTACGAGTTGACGATCGTCTTTTTAGTGCTAGCATACTTGCTGTGTCGCTGGCTGACAAGCGGACGATTTGGGAACTTGTTAGTCGCCATTCGCGACGACGAAAACCGAGTCCGCTTTTCGGGTTACGATCCCACTAATTTTAAGGTACTCGTTTTCGCCATTTCTGGAGCGCTGGCAGGCATCGCCGGGGCGCTATACTCGGTACAAACGGGAATTATTACCCCGAAAGCGATGGAATTTCCCTTCTCGATCGAGATGGTAATATGGGTAGCAGTGGGCGGCCGGGGCACCCTAATTGGCGCGATCGTCGGCACGATTCTGGTACAATTGGCTCGGGGCGCTCTCAGCG
>CAKZKB010000623.1 GCA_937121005.1 uncultured cyanobacterium
GTCCTATAACAGACAATTGCCTCTCAAAATCTGTACGGGAATGATACAGGGGCAATTGCCGATTAAAGTCAGGTGTCCACCTTAGCCATAGTTGGCATTTTTAGTCTGTCCGTTAACGAACAATTCATCCCTGCCAATCGACAGGGATCGACAGGGATAGGGTTTCGCGATTCAAATTTATTCGTGAAAACACGCAAATCGCTGCTTACGGCCCGGTAAAGGACAAACGATCGTATTCTTGTTTGACAACGCTGTAACTTTCGGCGGCGGTACTTTCCAAGGCGGGGCGATCGACAATCTCGATCGAGCCGCGACTGTAGCGAATCATGCCTTTTTCCTGTAACTGTCCGGCAGCCACCGTAATTGTCGCGCGACGGGTTCCGAGGAGTTGGGCGATATATTTTTGCGTCAGGGGCAAGACATTTTTTTGCAAGCTATCTTCGACGAGTAGCAACCAAGCCGCCAACCTTTGTTCGACGGTATGGTGAGATTTACTGGCCGAATTTTGCGCCATCTGCGTAAATAACGCTTGCATATAGAGTAACAGCCGTTTTTGCAGCATTCCGCCGCGATCGAACTCTTGTTTGATAATTTCGGCTTTGACGCGCATGGCCGATCCGGGAACTTGGACGATCGCCCGACTGGGAGTGGACATTCCGCCCCAAATAACGGGCAAACCGACAAGACCTTCGTGACCCACGAGGGCAAATTCGGTGGTATTATGTTCGGCTAGGGTTGCTACCAGAGAGACCATTGCATCGAGCGGAAAATAAATATGCTCGATGGGCGCTTGCGACTCGTATAGAACCGTCCCCAAGGTGAGGCGAACGTATTCGAGATGGGGAGCGATCCTCTGGTTTTCTTCCGGCGATAGCGCCGTCAAAATATGATTGCTCGGTGTAGAACTGGGTTTGTATTGCATAGCAGACATTCCTCGACTTCCCTCAACATTAGATAACGGACAATCGTTTTATAATGATTTATTTATGGCGATCGTCGCTCTCTACTAATTGTAAGATAACAAACTTCTCCCCAATAATGGCTCTCTCTGTGGAGAGATTGTACGTTGCTAGGCCTTATTCTGAAGACTGAGGGGGAGAGGGGGAGACAAGGAGAGGGGGAGACAAGGAGAGGGGGAGAAATCAACATTCATCCTTCATCCTTCATCCTTCAACTTTAACCCCTTCGATCCAGAAGCGGGAACCCTGGCCGAGAGAGGATTCGACTCCGATCGCGCCGCCCATGCGTTCGATGCCTTTGCGGGCGATCGCCAAGCCGATCCCGGTTCCGGCGTAGTTTTCGTGACCGTGCAAGCGCTCGAAGACGAGGAAAATACGCTCTTGATAGTTGGGGTTGATGCCGATCCCGTTGTCTTCGACCCAAATTCGCAGACGATCGCCGTGCGGTTCGCTCCAAATTCGCACTTGGGGGGTACGATCGCCGGGAACGAATTTAATGGCATTAGAAATTAAATTACCGAGGACTTGCGTCAGTACCGATCGCGATCCGAGAATTTCACCGAGGGGAGAATCGACGCTAATGCGGGCATCGCGTTCTTCGATTTCGGCACTCAGTTGTTTGAGGGCTTCGCCCAGGGCTGCCTCTACTTCGACGGGTTGCAGGCGCAAGTCGGCCCGCGTCAGTCGCGAGTAGGCTAGCAGGTCTTGAATCAACCCATCGAGGCGCTTGGCCGAGTCTACCAGGCGAGTGGCATATTCGCAGCCCATGTCGTCGAGGCGATCGCCGTAGTCTTCAAGTAACGCAGTGGAGAATCCTTGCAAGGCTCGCAACGGCGCTCGCAAATCGTGGGAGACGGTGTAGGTAAAGGATTTGAGCTCTTCGTTGATCTCTTTTAACTTAGCTGTGCGTTCGGCGACGCGCTCTTCGAGTTCGCTGTTGGCGCGGCGCACCTGCTGGTAGAGGCGAATTTGGGCGATGGCGATCGCCACTTGGTCGCTGACTTCGCGGGCCACATCCAGTTGCTCCGAGGAGAGGGCGGCGATATCTTCAACCCAGAGCACTAGGACACCGAGCAAGTCGTCTCCGGCTCGTAAGGGGAAGGCACAGAAACCGTCGAGACCCTGGTAGCGGGCGATGCGGACTTGGGGGGCAAATACGTCAACTTGGGATAGATAGGCGCAGCGATGGTCGGTTTCGTCTTGCAACCAATCGGCTAACTGCTGCCATTCGCTAAAATCGACGGGATGGAATTGCTTTTTGTTCTCGCCGTCGCCCAGGGTGAGGGCGCGGGCGGTGCGGGTTTGCAGGTTGAAGGTGGCGATGGTGGCTCGTTGGTAGGGAATTAATTTGCCCAGACCGTCCAAGGCGGTGCGGGCGATCGTCCCTGGATGGCGGGCTTCGAGGATGGCGCGATCGATGCGATGCAGGTTTTCCAGGCGGCCGACGCTTTGCTCGAGGGAGCGTTCTAAACGCTTGCGTTCGCTCAGGTCAATGGCGAAGAAAAAGCCGCGATCGCGATCGGTTTCAAAGGTACAGGCCCCTATCAGTACGGGAATGCGGCTGCCGTCTTGACGCAAGAACTCTTTTTCGTAGGGGCCGTTGACCCCGCGATCGCGAACTTCCTTCAAGGCGCGATCGTCGAGTTGGCGATATTCCGGGGGGGTGAGATTTTCCCAGTTAATGCGTCCGGCTTCCATATCCTCGCGGTTGTAGCCGAGCAGTC
>CAKZKB010000624.1 GCA_937121005.1 uncultured cyanobacterium
GTTTTACCCGAGTCCTTATGCGGCTTTGGTTGCCATGTCCAATCGAGGGCGATCGTCTCTACATCCGTTAAAAAAGCCACCCATTGCCCAAGTCAAGCCTCAAGTTAATTCATCAGCTTTTCAGTCGGTTGCCAAAACGATCGATCGCCTCATGCCTCCAACTACGGAATTTGCACGAGTTGTCGCGGGCGCTCTCTATCATTTAGATAAATTAGAGGAGTTATTCTTCGAGGACGAGACAAATGACAAGTCGGATTCTTCGTCTTTGGAAGAAACCGTAACAGCACCAGAAGTTCGCAAGGATGGATCGGGTCTGATGAGTGGAGTAACTTCTGGTATTTACAACATGGTTGGCTGGATTCCAGGGGCGAAGTGGATGGCTCGTACCGCCTACAAATTCGTCTACTTCGGACGACTCGGTTTACAATTTCACGAAGATAACCTCGACTTACCTGAAGTCAACCTTTCTCAGTATTTTGAGAAAGATTCAGAGAAGGTTTATCAACTTTATTACAAGTTTTGTCCGCCTTGTTTTCTCCCTCTGACGGGTGCAATTGAGGCAGCCATTTACGATTTTATTTTTTCTGAGTTGAATCCTCCTGTAGACGATCGCCTCTGGCAAGTCTATCAAGATTTAGTGCGAGAGTGCGGCTGGATTTTTTCGCTAGATGAAGTTTGCTACATCTGCGATCGTCCCCGGATGTTGCGCTGTTGCGATGAAAACGATATCGCCGTCAAGTTTGCTGATGGATTCAGCATTTAATGGTATAATGTTTTGTCAGGCAACGTAAAAGTTAAGGAGCGATCGCACTATGGACGAGCGGTATCCAATTCTCACCCCGGAACAGGAAGCCCGGATTCCATTCTACCAGGAAAAGTGGCGGGCGGTGGCTCTGTCTACCGAAGCGATCGATCGCGACAAAGCGGCGGCGGCGGTAACAAATATTTATACGCTGATGGGCAAGACAGCACCTACAATTGAGTTTTACCCGAGTCCTTATGCGGCTTTGGTTGCGATTTCCAATCGAGAAGAGTCAGAACCGACACAGGAAACAGAGGCAAATGAAAACGAAACATCAAGCGAGACGGTTTGGCAAAAAATATGGTCGATCGTTGCAGTAATTCCAAGCTGCTTAAGATTCATATCAAACATCATCGGTCAAAACCTACAATATAAAAAAGACCCACTATATTGGTCGCAAGCCAAGCTCAATCGTTCAGCTTTGAACTGGATGAAACAAAAAGTGGATGACGTACTACCGAAAAACCTCTCAAAGGAAGAAATTCCCGACCTGATTGCTCTCATTTTCGATCGCTTTTTCCAGCAAGAGTCTTCCACATCACGATCGCAAGATGACGAGCGAGAAACGCGACAATCAATTAGAATGGGATTGGCAGACGCTTACCAGAAGATTTTCTGGTTTCCAGGAAAAGAATTTCTGGCTACACTTTGTCTCCAACATTGGGTCAAAGGTATGTATTCAGGTCAACTTGCTTTCAAGATTCAAGGTAAAGGCAAAATTGAAGCGGACATCGAAAAGCGTGTAAATCAGCAAATAGCCGCACAGCAAATGCACTATCAAAATGTTATAACCTCTTTCCGTCCTCAGTTTGGGGCAATGCAGGCTGTTTTTTACGACTTTATCAGTACCGAACTTGACTGCCCGATCGACGATCGCCTCTGGCAAGCCTATCAGGATCTAGTAAGCGAGTGCGGCTGGATCTTCTCGGTAGATGGAGTTTGTTACATCTGCGATCGTCCTCGAATTTTGCGCTTTGACGATGAAAACGATATCGCGATCGAGTTTGCTGATGGATTCAGCATTTAAAGTGCTAAAATCGAGCGCGTGCGAGCGGCGATCGCGGACAATCTAGTGTTAAATAGAAAAAATTAGTGCGATCGCGCCTGTACCTACTCACCCTATCTAGAGCAAGCGATGTCATCCCAATTAGCAGAACTTCTATGTCAGATCGATCGACTTTCGACTTCAGAGCAACTGGAGATTATTAATTATATCACCGATCGCCTCAAACAGCGAGAGTTAGAGCAACCCAAGCGCAAGTGGCTCGATCTGGCAGGTACAGTTCCCTATCCCCTAGTTGGAGAAGATGCTCAAACCTGAGTATCTCGCTCCCGTCGCGACGATTGCGCTTTGTAGGGGCGATTCGCGAATCGCCCTACATTGTATCTGTTGCATCAATACTAGAAAATGGTGTTCTTCTGTAATGGTGGGTGACTTAGAAGATTGACCGAGAATATCCTGGATACAAGCCCCCGAATTCATTCGGGATAAGGAAAACCCATTCGATATCCAAGCCTCCGGCTTCAGCCCGAGGTATTGTTCGTTGTTCGTTGTTCGTTGTTCATTGAAATGACGCGATCGCGGGAATTTCAACACCAAATAACTAGAGGAACAGTAATTATACCCAAAATAGCGATGCGAGATTCTTATTTAAACTTAAAATAGACATCTGCATAGTATAGTGCTAAA
>CAKZKB010000625.1 GCA_937121005.1 uncultured cyanobacterium
ATTCCGACTAACCGTCTCCACCTCGATCGCCGTCCGGGGGAGAAATTACCGAGTGCGGTGCAGCAGAAGATGGAGTCGTTTTTCAAAACGGACTTTTCGGACGTGCGGGTGCGCGTGGGGCCGCAACCAGCTTCAATTGGGGCCTTAGCCTTTACCTGCGGCACGAACATTTACTTCGCACCGGGACGGTACAATCCTCATACGCCAAGCGGCCAGCAGTTGTTGGGCCACGAGTTGACTCACGTAATGCAGCAGCGATCGGGACGAGTCCAAGCGGCGAGAGTGCAAGGAATGGCGGTGGTGCGCGATCGCGCCCTAGAAGCCGAGGCCGATCGCCTGGGACGACAAGCGGCATTCTTTCAGATGAAATCGAGCGGAAGTGGGAGTTCTTTCGCGATCGCTCAAAATGTGCTTCAGGCAAGTAAGGGACAAAAGCGAGGAGCGACAGCATCTTCTTCGGATTCTGTCGAACCTCGCAGAAAATCCGCTCGAGTAAGCCGGCCAGAATTCAGTCAAGCTGTCAAAGATCTCTGCTTCTTGAAAGGAAACTCTTGGGTTAAAGGCCCCAATGTTCCTGATGGTTCTTATAAACCCGCGTCTCCGACCGAGGCAGGTGGATGTGACTCCAAGGTTACTATCGGGCCGGGTTTAGATGTAGATCGTCAAATTGGGAGCAAAACAATAGCGGATAATCCTCCAGCAATAACCAACGCCCAGAAATGGGATAGGGAGGTACATAACGGAAAAAACGGAAAATATGGCTTCATCTCTGGTCATCTCTTAAATGAGGAGTTAGGAGGAAACGGTCTTATTCCTGAAAATGTAACGATTTTGACAAGTACGGCCAACAAAAACCACTCTAAGAAGTTTGAAGAACCTGTTAAGAAGTGCGTTCGTGACTTAAGATCTGCCTACGAAAATTTATACAAGGAAGATACCTCGATAACCCCTGACAAACTTAAAACATACGAAGTCGGTATTAAGGTAGAAGTCAAAACTGTCAAAAAAAACTGGGCAAACGAGAAGATCGCAGACTCAAGAAACGTTACAAGCAAAGAAAAGTGTAACTTTGCTTGTATTACTACTGGTCTTAACTGTAGTGCCACGCTGCACGATCCGAATGGTTATTCGGGAAAAAATGACAAATTTGGCGAAGCATTGGTAGCGATTAAGGCTAAGCTAGAAAACCTCAAATCTGTTAACATTCAAAACCTTCCATAGATTTAGAAAATTCTAATTAAGTTAATCAAAATATTGAGGTAAGGGGAGAAAAAACATCTCCCCTGCGGACACACCAGAGATTAGAACGTGACCAATCGACCGCCATCAATTCCTTGACAGGCACGAGCCGCTTGTTCGGCTAGTTCGCCTTCGGCATTTTCTCGGCATTTTTGGAACCACTCTAATGCCTTAGCGGGATCTTGTTCGACTCCCCAACCATTTTGATATTGATAGCCGAGATTGTACTGAGCGTAAGGATTGCCGCGATCGGCTGCTGCTTGGTTCCAGCGCAGCGCTTCAGGATAGTTTTGCAATTCGTTTAAGTAAATTAAACCGAGCATAAACTGCGACTCGGTAGCGTTCATCTCTGCTGGCTTGCGAAACCATTTGATGGCCTCAGAGAAATTTTGTTCGACCTCTTTCCCTTTATAGTACATCATTCCCAGTAAGTGTTGGGCTTCTGGGTAATCGGCTTCTGCTGCCGTGCGAATGTGACGAACAACTTGCTGGGAATCGCGATCGACTCCCAAACCATTGGCATACATCAAACCTAGTTGGTAGTGAGAAAGGGGATGGTTTTTAGCAGCCGCTTTTTGGAACCAATTGTAAGCCTGTTGGTAGTCAATTTCGACTCCTTGACCGTAGAGATAGCACTCTCCTAACTCGTGCTCGGCGAGGACGAACCCGCCGTCGGCTCCCTTTTGAAACCATTGTGCGGCTTGGACATCATCTCGCTCCACGCCCTCTCCTCGAGCGTACATCAAACCGAGGGAATATTGAGCTTCAGCATTCTGTTTGGCGGCTGCTTTAGAAAACCACTCGAAGGCTTTTTCAAGAGAAACAGGCGTGCCTCGTCCTTCTTCGTACAGTCGCGCGAGGAAGACTGCGGCTCCATCCGAACCTTGTAGAGCCGCCCGCTCTACCCATTGTAAAGCCTGTGCGTCGTCTCGCGGCCGCCCCTGCCCTTCTAAATACATACTGGCAATATTTAATTGAGCTTGGGGGTGGTTATTTTCTGCCGCTTTCTCATACCAGACGGCAGCTTTTTCAATATTTTGGGGAATGCCATTACCGAAATAGTAGTTTTGTCCTAACTGAAATTGGGCTTCTGACGAGCCGTTTTCGGCTGCTTTTTGCCACCACTCGAAGGCTTTAGCGCGATCGGCGGGAACGCGCAATCCGAGAGTGTAAGCCATTCCCAGGTAGGCTTGGGCGGGAACGTTGCCTTCGTTGGCTCGTTCGATGATTTGGTTGATGTCGAGGTTAGAATCTGATAGCATTGTTAGGTAACTCGAACGACAGAAAACATGAGTAGTAAAGTAGCAAACTTTGACTTTAGTTGAAGCTACTCGCGATCTAAAATATAAGTTGGTTCTTCCGTGCCTCCATCTTTTTTAATCCACTTACGATCGCCAGCATGACAAACCAGTTTCAGTTTCTGCACCTGCGACGCATCGAGACCTTCCAATTCTGAAGCTGTGACTAGAATATTCAAGCCCGGTAAGCTATCAGTAAGTTCTGGCGATCTCCTTATATTGCTATCGTCGATGGTCGGTACTGAGTTAACGATCTTTTTGATTTCTTCTGCGATCGCATCTGTCAGAGGATGTTCGTTATTTTGATTGCTCTCTGGAACTAAAATATTGCCAATTTCCGTCAATAACTCTGGAGCCGAGCAATCGATCGCAATGGCATAAAAGAAGTTTTGAACCGAAAGAGATAGCATATCTACAGCTAAATCCCCATTAATGTCTTGATTGGACAAAATTGCGTCTAAAGACTGAGACAACTCGATCGAGCGATCGTTCCATTTTTGGCGAGATCCTTTCTTTTTACTGAAAAAACCTTTAATTGAAGGATTGTTCGCAACACTGAGAAGAAGATATTGAATTCTATAAGAAATATTTTTTCCAATCTCGTTACTAGCAACAGTAGACTGAGTAACTAGGGGAGATGCTACTGCAAATTGAAGCTCGGCCTCCAACTCCGCAACCTTCATTCTAGGAATAGGAAATCCTTTTAAAAGATCGTGCTTCAGATACTGTTGGGCGACTCGTGCTGAAGCACCATCGCTCATTCCTCTACCTGTAATGATTCCCTCTAAGAGAGCATTAACAAATTCATGGAGTCCGACCATTAACTAACCTCAAAAACTTCTATCGATCGTTAGGGAGATAGACACAAAAACACGATAGATTATGCTTTTAACCCAGCTAGGTAAGTAGCAGGCTTCCGCCCGCCCTTACCTATAAAACGTCCCCAGAAAGCATCCAATTTAAACTAGCGATCTCTGATGCACTCTCCCCAACATCGATGTCAGAGTTGTGCTTTTAGTGGAGGCTCCCCACACCACGTCCGAACGCGATCGCCTAAAATTTACACTTCTAGGTTTCGAGCCGCATTAAGCATCGATTACGGAGTGGGGCTAGGGCTGGGGCTAGGAGAATTGGTACCCGCACCCTCGATCTGTTTGGTTTGTTCCTCGACTTGAGAGACCATGATTTTATCCAAAACCTTGGCTTGTTGCTGCACAACATTGTTGAAAATGTTGAGCACCTGTTGCATTCCACCTGGAACTTCAGCTTGTACCGCATGAACGTGGACTTGAAGACTATAGGTATCGTCAATCACGTGACTGTGCTGAAAAGTATTGCGATCGCTTACCGTTGTTTTAAAGGAAGTATGTTCTTTCCAAATGAAACCTGCACTTTCTCCACCACTAACTGTACTGTCAAATGCAAAGTTATTGTCTAGGGTATCTTTTGTCGTATCGTGGAGGTTAACGTTAAGATCGATGTCGAGATACTCGACACGGATATAGGGAATGGGAATTAGCGTTAAGAGAGGGACTTTGAGCTTGGTGAGATCGTTCCCCCCTCCGCTAGTACCGAGCTTACTTTGAGAATAGCCACTGAGAACGTTATTAAAATCAAATTCTGCTGTTTTTAGCTGCGCTGAGGAGGGGCCATTATTACCAACAAAAGCAACGGAGTTAATGAAGTTAGCCGTGACGTAGGCTGCTTTTGCCTGTGCGTTAACCGTTGCTAAGAGCGGCCCCCCGATAATATCAGTAAAATCGAGGGCGTTAAGTTCTTTACCCTGGCTTAACATGACACATCTCCTAAGTTAGGTACAAAAATACTCGGATGTTGAGGCCAAGTATAGCATGGTATCCCTCTTGAGAAATAAGTATAAATACTTAAACTTTGAGAATTTTCGTAGAGTTGCGCTTCTGGTAGAATAAACTGGGGCCAAGTTTCTCCCAATCGTGCCTGATATCGGGTAGACGATCGCTAAACCAGTCAGTTTTTCAACTCGCCCACAGGCCCACCCCATTTTACGAGACGCGATCGCAGCAAGAGTATTCCCTTGAAGAAATTGCCGACGATCGCATTGCACAACTACTATTGCTCGTTGTTTGTCGATCGCCGATCGTCGATGGATGGAACTCGTTCTGCATGGCGGTTGGGAACGATGCCGCTACCGTATTTACGGGCGTAAACTTGGGTCAATTCCGCACCGTAAAACAGAATTTGAGCCGTGTAATATACCCATGCTAGAATAATGACGATCGACCCGGCAGCACCGTAAGCTGAGGCGAAACCGCTTCGACCTAAATATAGTCCTAGAACCCATTTTCCGATCGCGAACAATATCGAAGTGACGATCGCGCCTATTGTCACATCTTTCCACGCTACTTCAACATCGGGAATGTATTTATAGGCGATGGCAAATAGAACGGCAATGACAATTAAAGATACGACAAAATTGAGCAGTCCCCACAGAAAATCGACTCCCGGCAAGATGTCGCTTGCAGCTTGTCCCAAAAACGAAATTAACGTGCTGAGGATGAGAGAAACAATCAACAAAAAGCCAATGGCGAACACCATCGAAAACGATAGCAAGCGCTTGCGGATAATTTCTTTGATACCGCTACCCGGTTTGACGCGCACGTTCCAAACGGTATTGAGTGCCTCTTGAATTTGGGCAAACACACCCGACGCACCAAAGAGTAAAATCACAATGCTGACGATCGACGCAAGTCCCCCCGCTTGAGATTGGTTGGCATTTTGGATCGCCGTTTGGATGATTTCGGCTCCATCTTGTCCGATCGTCCCTCGAGTTAATTCTACAATTTGGCCGCGAGCCGCTTCTTCTCCTAAAACGGCTCCGGCAATGGCGATGGCAATGCTGAGCAAAGGTGCAAGAGAAAATACAGTATAATACGCTAGCGCTGCCGCCAATCGAGAAACGCGATCGCGCTGCCATTCCTTAAACGCTTCCGAACACAGTTGCAACAATTTCTTAAAATTCATGGAGCTAAAAAGGGAAACCAATTTTAGGATATTCCCCCTAGAACGAGCGATCCAGTACCGAACGATAGATATTTGCATCCTAGCTGTGCTACGATCGTCCTAGACCCCCATCCAGCGAATTGGAGCGAAGCGACGCGCCCTTGGCTTTAGACTTACGATCGAAATTTTGAATTTTGAATTTTGCGGAAAGTCGGGGGTGTAGATTTTCTTCCCCCCGAACTTTCCAAGACG
>CAKZKB010000626.1 GCA_937121005.1 uncultured cyanobacterium
ATGATTTTCGTCGTGTTCGTTTGAGGTGGATCCACAAAACGCGACACAATCGCCCCTACCCGGCTCGGTATCGCATCGCTACCGATGGCTTGCCTGGAGTCGCCAGAATGTAATCCCTCAGAGGAGTTAAGGGATATCACTGCGCCCCCGCACAACTCCACAGAAAACACACCAGGCACATTTGCCATCGTGCCACTGCTCAGAGAGATCGTCGCTCTATTTTCGCCCCAGGGATAACTCGCTCGACAAGCGCAGCTAATTCCTTTTCACCCACTGCACGATCGGGCGATGGCGAACCAATCAAGACGTTATCATCGCTGCCATTCTTTTGCAGCCATTTTTCTCCTGTTTCGAGCTTCAGTTTCTTGCGGACAAGAAAAGCGTCTTCGGTATCGATAGACCGCAGGTAATCCCCTAATGAGATCGGCCAGTCTGGGCTAAGCTGGGAAGAAGAAACAATCCCTTCTTCTTGCATTAAACTTTCTTGGCGGGAAGTGCTGGTTGCCCAAAGCTGCCATGTCACCACATTGACCCCCATTGTAACTTTAAGCATATCTAGTTGCTGTACGCCTACGAAGTCGGGGCTGGCGAGCGTAAACAGGCAAGTTCTGTCTTCTCGAATTACGAAAGGCTTTTCTAGTTGCTCGACGATGTGAAGAGCGATATCGTCAAGAGCCGCCCTAACGATCCCTTCCGCAGACCCTTTCCACTCTAAATAAGAAGGGTGCGAAGCTAGAGCGCGAGACTCCTCGGAGTTCGTAATAACAGCAAGAACCCAGTCAATAAGACCCTCGTCCATCAACCAACCATTTCTGACGAGCAGGCAGGCTGAACTGGATTTAACGGAGCGCTTTTTTCGAGTGCGGCGCTTTTTAGACTGTTTTTGATGAGATTTTTTAGGCATTTTTGATACTCCTTTCTTCTGAGAAAGCTAATTGGATCGACAGATAGATATAAGTTTACAGTACATTATTTTTTATGCCAACTCTATGGTTAGATATATATTTTCTCACACAATCTCGTAATATGCCACCGCCGCACTCGATTTTGTACGCAATCGCTCATCGGGTTCGCTGGACACTCGAGGCGATCGATAATCCATATATCAGTAACTCAGTTTTAGATCGCTCCCCTTGTGTACTGCCATTGTACTGATGGTTTTCGCCATTGTCGTTAGGCTACCTACCCGCCTCGGTATCGCATGGCTGATTGAGGTACGGATATCGGGCCCGTTTGTTGCCTCGCACCAGGACGCGATCGCCGGAAGATTGCCACCCCTCACTTGCTGACCGCGCCACCATTGCCCGGATCGATAGAGTAAATGGCTGTATTGCCCTTCAGTACAGACTTACAGCGTGGGTGCAGTACAGCCCTTGACTTTAACCCTACTGCACCCACGCGATCGCGGGCAATGCGGATCCACTTGCCGCACCCGGAGACGATCGCGTAGCGGCTCGGAACGGGAATCGCTCTGGTAAAATCCCTAACAGGGATTGAAACTCTAGAAGCAATGAACGAATCTACCGCCGAGAAAATTACCAACATGGCCAAATCTATTGACTACTTTCGCAGGCTGCCAGAGAAGGATAAAAAGCAACTTGACCCCCTCCTCGATCGCACGGCAAAGCGGGCTATAGACATCCTTGAAGCTATCGAGAACGGCCAGCGCAGCTATCAATCGCTAGCTAATGAAATGAGTCTTTCCGTCAATACCGTCAAACAAATCGTCTACGCCCTCTCCTTCGGGGGAATCTCTATTGACTTCTCTGATGGTAAAGCTCGAGCGATTGTTGGACGACATCCCAAACTCCTTCGCCGTTACATGAGTGCAGGCAAAAGTCAGGGGAACTCTTAATTCCTTTGTATCAGGAAGTTCGCCGCGATCGCGCCACACCTAAGCCAATACGAACGGAATGACCCACTCCCCAGATGACGCTTTATACTTCTCCTCTACGGCCGCACGAAACTGATGCTGAGACAGTTTTGAGGGATTTTCTTTTACTTCTTTAGCAAAATCTATTGGCACGATTATCGTTCCTAAAGCTCCCGCCGCCTTAAAACCAATCTGAGCCTCGGACTTCCCAATAAGTATTATGGGATTTTCGACATGAAGGTTTATAGGAGCGTCGCCACACTGCGAATAATAGATGTGTCCGTAGTCTGGCAGTAAGTTCTCTACTTGCGTTTTGGCATTTTTCTCAGCCCGACTTGTCCCTTTCCCGAAATTAGGATCTAATTTTTTACGACGTTTGGCTTCTCCCATAATCTCCCCCCAATATCAACTAACAACGATAAGTTTAGGATAGCACAAAAACCATCTTCTGATTCAGTTTTGCTTCTCTTAATTGAATGCTGTAACGCTTTGGATCGGACGATGGCAATACCATGACCGCGCGATCGCCCACCGGGTTCGCTGGCCACTAAAGGCGATCGATAATCCATATATCAGTAACTCAGTTTTAGATCGCCCCCCTTTAAGATCGTCTGTCCCGACACCGGGGCAACCCCGCTAAAACCGCCCCTAAGACGCACGAAGTCCACCTGACGGGTAGCCTTCAGGCGTGGTTAAAGATGTCTTGTGGGAGGTTTTAGAGGGTACTGAGGCTATTGAACGATCGCCAACTCCGATAGCTGGTAGCAGCGTTCGGGTAAGCCCCCGTCGATCGGATCGAGTACCGCCTGACCGAAGCGTTCGGCGATACTGTCTACGAGCCACCGCGCCCCACGCCAGACCACCTCGATCCCCCGCTTTAACTCGGATAGAGACCGCAGTGGAACCAACTCCACCGGGGGAATGACTTCTGGAGGGACGATCGCCCCCGCTTGGCGCTTGGCAGTTTCCTCGGCCCGCCGTTCTAAGTCTCGCTCTCGCCAGCGCTCGAAAATCGAGGCGCGGCGATCGCCAAACAGCACCGCCAACGAGTAAACGCGAGTCCGCTTTTTGCCCTGTACTCGGACGCAAGCTAAGCGCATCGCTAGCCGCCTTAAGAACATATTCGCGACGACGATCGGGGAATCTTTCTTCGAGCCTTTGACGGGTAACTTCATATCTAAATCCCACAGAACGGAGCGATACTGTTGGGCCCGTTCGTACAAGTCCACGATCGCCGGGTGTTGGTTGGTGATTTCCTTACCCGATATGGTGGCGATAAATGCCATCGCATCAAGGCATTCGATAACCCCCGCAATCTTGCCCCGTTTCGTGCGCCGATTGAAGTCGTGGGGAAGGGCTTTACCGCCTCCCTTTTCGAGCAAGTTCTCAGCCGATGACAGCGTGCGCTCTCGCAAGAACTCGCGCCCTTCGCTACAGTCGTAATGCGTCTGCAAGTGGGTATAAAGTCCCTTGTCCATCGCTTTCAGTATTTCGATGTCGAGGTTCTCATCCCCAAGCCGATCGGCTGCAATGTAGCGGGCTAGTTCGTAGCGTTCGCTATCGGTTTTCTCCCGCTTTTCCTGTAGGGTTTTCGCCCGGTCGCTGTCAATTTTAGCCGCGTTTAAGGTCTGTTCTTTCTCCTCGGTGTAAACCTCGTCGCGAGCGTTCTTCACTAATTCGCGAGTCTCTTTATGTTCGCCGGGGTCTAAATAGATGATGTTGTGACCCTCATCGATTAGCCCGTTGATAATTTCTTGACGGTAATGGATGAAGTCGTAATTATGACGGGCGGCAAATTTAGCCCACAACCACTGATAGGATTCGGTTCCCTCGAAGCCTAAATCGAAGTCAGCCCCTTGCAAGTGCTTTAGGGTGAAATCAGCTTTCTTGCGCTCGCTTTTTAGCAGTGCGTAGGGGGAAATCGAGCCGTTGCCAATGCGACTCATGCCCCGTTCGGCAACCCAAATATGACGCGGCACGTTATCGCGCAGCCGCATCAAGGATTGGCGCACGGCATCGGCGGTTTGCAGCCCGAAACTGGCTAGGAAAACCGCGTCAAAATGCCCCGTAAAGTCGATAGAGATGCCTGTCTCGAAGGTGGGAGAGCAAATTACAACATCGTAAGTTTGCAAGTCGTCTAAGCGACTGGAAATATGATACGCCGGATGTTGGGGATTGGCAACGGTTTCGGCATCGACGCGCAACACGCGCACGCCCAGTTTACCGACGAGTTTGCCAATTTCTTTATCTAGCTTAGAAATGCAGCGATCGAGGGACTTGGTTCCCCATTTCGACTTGGCTTTTTGCGAGCCAACCATGATTAACAAGCGCTGACCTTGTTTGATTTGGGTAAGGGCATGATGCAGCCAGACATCGGGTTTATTTTCTTGGTAAATGTAAGCGTCGTAGCCATTGCCACGATACTCGCTTTCGATAATAAAGGGTTCGATTTCTTCAATTTCGGTATCGCCGTCGCTTTTCGGGGCGTGTGAGAGAACGAAATCAACGGAGAGATCCGACAAGTCCGCATCGGCTAAGATAATTTTGCCTTTGCTTTCGGGGGACAGGATACCCGCGAACAGGTGAGACAAGTTGACGGTCACTTCTAGGCGATGGTTCGATACTTCGGTTTGCGCTTCTAGGGTATGCCACAACACTTGCTCGCACTCGTCAATAACGACGATGGCATCTTTCCAGGTTTCGGGATCGAAGGCGTTATGCGCTGTTTCTCGCAGGCTATCGGTACAAAGTCCGTATCCGAGAGTCTTGCCCGTTGCCGAGTCTTTGATGTTGTAAATCGTGGGAATGCCGAAGCGTTCGGCTAGAGCTTCGACTAACTGAATGCGATGCCCGATTAACAAGACGGGGCGACCGAAGACTTGCGCGGCTGCAACCCACTGAGCCGCAAGCTCGGTTTTACCCGTCCCTTTTCCCCCTTTAATGCAAATCAGTTTGCTGCTCGGAATGGGTTTGTCTTGAAAGAATGTCCCGATATATTTGCAGTCTTGCGGGACGATGACATCGCGCTTGTAGGTGAGTTGGCTAAAGGAAATGGCACGCCACAGATCGACGGGGAGGGCGTTGTTAACCACGCGGGCAAAATCGCCGCCATTGACGATAAAATCGTCGGCTCCTTTACCCTCTTTTCCATCCCAACTGCAAATCTCTACCGCACACCCTTGTTTGTGCAGGGCGCGGGCGAGAAAGTTGAGTTGCTTGCCGACTTTTTGCCGGGTCGATCGCTTTGTATCCTGGTCGAAGGCTAAGCGAATAATGCGCCCTGGAGTGGCTAGTACCTTGAGGTCGGCTCGTAAGACGCGCTGACCGTTTTCGAGGGTGATGCCCCAATTGGTCACGCCGGGAAGGGCGATGGCGGCATATCCGGCTGTGAGGAGCGCCCCGGCTTTTTTGGCTCCCTCGGTAATCACCATGGAGATATTGTTCTCAACGACCCACGGCCAGAAGTTAATCGCCGCCCCATCCGGGGTCTCGATGATGTGTTGGGGCATGGCGACCCCGGTGCGTTGGGCGATACGCTCCCAAATCTTGCGGGTGACTTGCAGCCAGAACGAGCGTGTCGGTACGCCTTTGGGAGCCTGGTATTTGATGAACTTGCCCGGTTTGTTCGGGTTGGGGAGGGGATCGCGGAGTTTGATTTGCCACCATTCCATTGGCGATCGCCAACGAGCAAGGGGATCCAGTCCGCTACAGCACAGTCCCCCGGATTCGGCGTTCTCGTAGGCACGGCGGTACGCAGAGCGCAATGCCCCGGTGTTGAGGCGGTACTTGGCGCGGTTCTCCGATACGTCGGGGTACAGTTTCTCGAAGGCATCGAAGCCGGAAAGGGTTTCCCAGTTGAGGCGGGAGATATCGGCATCGATGCCGCTTGCCCCGGTGAGTTCTTCCCAGTGGTCGAGGGCGATGTGACTCGGGTGCGGGGTAGGGCTCATTTCACGCCCCCTAGGGGACGATCGCGCCCCGTTCGCATAGGAGCCAAAGCGCTCGAAATCCCCGATACACCCCGGTTAACGGGCTTGCATAGGGGGATCCCTAGCCAGCCCGTCTCAAGTTTGTTACAATCAAACATAGATGGAGTTTGCGCCCCTCCAATGGCGCGGCTCTCCCTATGTCAAAAGTCCGGTCGTCCAAACTAGAGCTTTGACAGAGGGAAATCAATGTCGAAAGAGTCGCGGGGCCATGCCCTGCGGCTTTTTCAATTTGTCTCTCCTTCGATAATACCGCAATCGAGCCGCCTTTGCCAGCGATCGCGGTACAGAAAATCCCTATTCGAGAAGTTTTAGAAGGGGTACATCAAATTGGCACAACGAGCGATGTGGCGTAGGAGATACCGAGGTTTGTCACAAAAGCGCACTCGATACCGTCAATTCTCGTTCCGTTTCGCTAGTCAGTCTTAGGCGCTCGGTAGGCAAACTTGTCGAGTTCGAGGGCAATCTCGATGGAATCGCTAATAGATGAGCGTCGTTAAGTTCGTTGGTGGCGAGGGAGAGGGCAATCGAGTATTCCTAACATCGCAAACGGGCGATCG
>CAKZKB010000627.1 GCA_937121005.1 uncultured cyanobacterium
AAAACTCGATCGCTTTTCCGGGTTGATTTGTATCTCGATAGACTGAACCGATATTGCTGAGAGTGATGGCTTCCCCAGGACGATCGCCCACTTCTCGGAAAATAGGTAAGGCTCGCTCAACATAATCTAAGGCTTTCTGGGACTGTCCCAAATCCTTGTAGACTCCACCGATATTGCTGAGAGTGGTAGCTTCCCCAGAACGATCGCCCACTTCTCGGAAAATAGGTAAGGCTCGCTGGTAATAGTCTAAGGCTTTTTGTCTTTGTCCTGTAGCCCGATAGACCGAACCGATCTTGTTGAGCATGATGGCTTCTCCAGGGAGATCGCCCGCTTCTTTGAAAATAGGTAAGGCTCGCTGGTAATAGTCTAAGGCTTTCTGTCTTTGTCCTGTAGCCCGATAGACCGAACCGATATTGCTGAGAGTGACAGCTTTTCCAGGGAAATCGTCCACTTCTTTGAAAATAGGTAAGGCTCGCTGGTAATAGTCTAAGGCTTTCTGTCTTTGTCCTAGAGCATCGTACACCGTACCAATGTTGTTGAGAGTGGAGGCTTCTCCAGGACGATCGCTTACTTCCTGGTGAATGGGTAAGGCTTGATTGAAATAGTCTAAGGCTTTCTGTCGTTCTCCCAAAGCATTGTAGACCACGCCGATGTTGCTGAGAGTGGAGGCTTCTCCAGAGCGATCGTTGAGTTTTCGGACAATAGATAAGGCTCGCTGGTAATAATCTAAGGCTTTCTGTCTTTGTCCCAAAGCATTGAAAACCCCACCGATATTGTTGAGAGTGTCCGCTTCTCCAGAGCGATCGTTGAGTTTTCGGACAATAGGTAAGGCTTGATTCAAATAGTCTAAGGCTTTTTGTCGTTCTCCCAAAGCCTCGTAGACCACGCCAATGTTGTTGAGAGTGTCCGCTTCTCCAGGGCGATCGTTGAGTTCTTGAAATATCGATAATGCTTGGTTGAATGCTTCTATGGCTGGCTCGCGTTGTCCCATGTTATGTTGGCTAAAACCAATTCCCTGTAGTGCGAAGGCTTCTATCTCTCGATACTGCTGCTGTTGAGCTATTCTCAAAACTCGCTGAAAAGTGGCAATGGCTTCTTGTGGTTTTCCTTGTTGAGTTTGTTGCGCTGCTTGCTCTAAAACTTCCCATAACACCGCTTCCGTCACCCCCCCATCCTGCGCTAAACTCGGCAACGCTACTCCTACCGTTGCCACCACCGGACACGCGGCGATTCCTGCTGCCAATATACCTCCGAGAATCCGTTTCATGGCTGTAACGACCTAATTTCAATGGCAATGTATAGCCCAGTTTCAATCCATTTAGACATTATCGCTTATGGCCCGATCGCCGAGCTTGCCCCTGTCAAAAATCTTAACGATCGCTCCTTTCCGGTATGCTTGGTAGTGGGAGCATCTTGCTCCCGTTCCCTCTCCCGCATTGTATCAGCTAGGGGCAACGTTGGGTTGGGCGAACGCCGTAAACGCTGCGCGTAGGCTACGCCAAACGCCCCTACATTAACTGGTTCAGGCATCGTGTTTCATAGCTGTTCTCCCCAAACTCCAATAGCAATTTGTATGCCACGTTGAATCCGTTCTAGGGTTCGAGAACTGACTCGTCCGTAAGCATCACCATCTAGATAGATTTTACGAATTGCACTGACATTATCGCATACTGCGAGAGAATCGCATTCGAGGCCGCCTTCGCCTTTAGAAATTAAAGGACGAGTCGGACTTTCCCCTCCCGATATGTTGCTAGTAAAGGGGACAACCAATACGGTATTTTTGTATTGGTTGCGAATGTCAACAGAAACGACGATCGCGGGTCGTTTCTTCGTATCGCCAATAAAGCGTAATGCTTTTACCAGATACACTTCCCCTTGACGTGGATAGCGATCGTCCATCTCGATTATAACCCCTCCTCGGTCAAAGTTTCTTCCATCTGTTGGTGGGCAAAATCGCCCCATTCTTCATCAAATTCGATATCTTCAGGCGATCGCGTTTGGTAAAACCGCAGCAGATCTGCCTCGATTTTCTGTCTGCGATCGTCCGTTGTTTCTCGTTTTATCACCACAAGTTCCACTTCGCAACCGTCTGGAAGATCGAGTTCCGATCGCAATTCGATCGTCTTTCCGCGTTTAATTCCTGTAATTTGCATGGTAGCTACCTCAAGGCGCGATCGTTGGGTTGACTCTATTGTATCAGATCGGTGTAACTTTGGGTTGGGCGAAGGGCCTTCGCCCCTACAGCGATCCGATACGCGGTTCGTCTAAAAACCAGTTCCGAATCTGAAGATCTGCAAAGTTTTCGTAATCAGATACATTATTTGTAACTAAAATTAAATTGTTAACTTTAGCCACAGCCGCAATTTGGCTATCTGCGAATGCTGGCGTTCTCCCCATCGATACGAGACGACTTCGTTCTTGTGCGTGCCACGTCGCCGCTTGGAAGTCGTAAGGTAAAATGGGAATTTTTCCCAGAACCTTACTCGCTAAATAGGTTTCGATTTGTTGGCGTTTTCTAGATGGTGGTAATCGTTCGCAACCAAACAGAAGTTCTTGCCAAACCGTTGTCGATGTGGCAATTTCTCGTTCGTAGCGAACCAGTCGTTCCATCACCCTAGAATTTGGACGCGATCGTAATGGTTCTGATAGAACGTTGCTGTCGAGTAGGAATTGCAAACTCATAGTACGATATCTCGCCCAGGAGAGCGATCGCGCACATCTTTAAATACCTCATCAGGATCGATATCA
>CAKZKB010000628.1 GCA_937121005.1 uncultured cyanobacterium
TACCCGGTACAGACGAAGCGATCGCCGAAGGACAAGTTCGCTACGATTTTGGCGAACAAGACACCTATCTGATCAACGCTGTCGAAGATCGGACGATGGAATTAGAACTCGTCGGCAGCAGCGAAACGGGAGAAAGTTCGGCAACCTTTGCGGTTAAAAGTCCGACGGGACAAGTGCTAACCGAAAACGAAATTGCCGCAGATTTAGTCTTGCCCGAACGCGGCGATTACGAAATTGTTGTCGAGGGAGACGCTCGCTACCAACTGAAAGTTGCCCTTTCTGACGAGAGTTCCATCGCTCAATAATTCCGAAAAATTACATCAATACTAAGAATCTCTGATGACCCCAAATAAAATTCTTTTGCCCAATTGGAGCGTCGCGATCGCGCTTTTCTTTCTCGTCAGTTGCGAGCCATCGCCTCAAGTTATCCCCCCCAACCCCGACCCAGATGAAACCCCAACCGCTACTTTAGAGCCTGGAGAACGGTGTTTTACCTACGAAGGCGATACCCTGGATGCGTCCGTACAGTTGACGCTGGCGGCTGACGGAGAGGTAAACGGTACGAGTTGGGGAACCATTCAAAATGATGCGGAAGGTTACTATACCTCTTACACGAAATCCTTTGCAGGCGAACTAGAAGACGATCGCGTTCTGGTAGAAGTTACTACGGAAATCGAAGCGGATACGCAAGTTGAAGATCGGGTTTGGCTACTCTTACCCGACAGCTTAGAAACCGAGGATCGCATTTACTTACAAGTCCCTTGCGATACCCTCGTCGATCGCCAGGGGGTCAGCGTTCCCGAACCTCTAAATTTAGACGAAAATACAGGGTCAGTCAGTGTCGAAAAAACCCTCGATTCTCCACAGACACAAACCTATTCAATATCAGCGCCGCGCGCTCGCCAACTCAGTGTCGATCTCAACAGCCAAAGCGCCAAGTTCGATCTCGTTTCTCCCGGCGGTACGATTCTTGTAGAAAGTACCGCGACAGCCGATTTAGTCCTACCCGAAACGGGAGAATATTTAATTGTCGTCAGTAATGAAGCTGGCAGCGAAACCTACAGTCTTAATGTCGAGTTACTTTCCGAAAATTCTCCCATTAATAGTTTCGGCTTTCCCGACGGTAACTATTTTCTCGGATCCGTTCCCGCTTTAGAAGAACCCGCTTCCGAGTATATTTTAATGCGTAGCGATCGCGATCGAGTTGTCGGCTATCGCTACATTGATGGCACGGATAATATTGGCTGTTTTGTCGGAACGCTAACCGAAAATACCATCGCCGATCCCCAGGTGGCTTATCCACCGCCACCCGGAAGCGATGCAAACTGGACGGTTAGCAGTGGCGATCCGATCGCCATCGGGAATTTTCACCTCCTCTCCTGGAGCGACGCGCCTGAATTTGCTACCATGGGGTTGCGCGAGTGTAGCGAACTGTTTGCTGATGAGTTTTAATCGGATGTTGGCAGTTAACCTCTACTGCAAGCTAAAATCGCGATCGCGATCGTCGAATGTTGCATGACACCAAAATCCTTACTGCTCAAACTCGCTCGCCAACATCCGGTTTCCATTGGATCGACCGTATTTTTAGGCTTTTTAACCGCGTTGTTGCACGGTGCGAGTACGGCATTGGTGGTTCCTTTTTTGCTCGGTTTGGTCAGACAAGACTTTACATTACGCGGCGTTCCCCCTTTTCTACAAGCGATTATTAACTTCTACGGAAACGGGTTCGGTTTAGGAGAATTGTGGGCCGCGGGAATTGCCATTTTTTCAACCCTCGTTCTCAAGCATATTTCTGCTTACAGCAACGCTCTGATATCGCAAAATTTATCGCGTTCTTTAGCGATTACCATTCGCAAAGATGCCGTACATCTGTTGCTAAATGTAGATCTCGATTTCTATACAAAAAATAGCGTCGGTTCTACAATTAACTTAACTAACTCAGAGGCCTTGCGAGCGACGCAGGCATTAAAAGTTACCATTGAAATTGTCACCGCAGCGATTACCGTGGCCGTATTTTTAGGGTTGCTCTTTTCGATTTCAATTCCCCTGACGCTCTTGGCAGGTGTGCTACTCGGCGGTTTGGCAATTATCAATCAGAAGTTAATTGCTAAAGTGGGATGGTTGGGAGAGAAACTGTCCTATGCCAACCAAAACTACTCCGTATCGCTTCAAGAACTTTTGCAAGGCATTCGCTTAATTAAAACCTCAGCCAACGAAGAGCGAGAATTTCAAAAACTTGAAAACATATTTCAAGAAAAAGAGCAAATTGACTACCGAACGACGGCAACCTACGCTATTATACCACCGCTTAACGAGGTAGCCGGCGTAATTGCTTTTGTGGCGATCGCGATTATTGGCAGCCAACTGTTTCGCGATCGCTTGGCAACGTTGGCCCCGATGATTTTAACCTATTTAGTGCTGTTATTTCGCCTGTTGCCTATTGTCGGACAACTCAACGGCTTGCGGAGCAAATTCGCCAACAGTTATCCTAGCGTTTGCCGAGTAGCAGATTTTCTCAACCGCGAGAACAAACCCTTTCGTCAGTCGGGATCGCTGCGGTTCGATGGGGTTTCTCGAGGGATCCGCTTTGAAGGTCTATCATTTTCCTATCCGGGACACGATCGCACGGTCTTAAAAGCGATCGATCTGTGGGTTCCACGCGGTCAAACCCTGGCCCTCGTCGGTGCATCGGGAGCCGGAAAATCGACGATCGCGGACTTACTCCCTCGATTTTACGATCCCACTGATGGTCGCATTACCATCGACGATCGCGATCTGCGCGATTACGATTTAAAATCTCTGCGCCGAGCCATGGGAATTGTCAGCCAACAAACCTATTTATTTAACGATTCGGTTCGCAATAATATTGCTTACGGCATCGATCGCGCCACCGAGGAACAAATTATTGATGCGGCCAAGCGAGCCAACGCTTACGAATTTATTTTACAATTGCCTAAAGGATTCGATACCCCCATTGGCGATCGCGGTATTCTCCTGTCTGGAGGACAGCGACAGCGCCTCGCCATCGCTCGCGCTTTGCTGCGCGATCCCGATATTCTCATCCTCGACGAAGCTACTTCTGCACTCGATACGGTGTCCGAAACTCTGGTGCAACAAGCCTTAGAAGAATTGAGACGCGATCGCACCACGTTGGCGATCGCTCATCGTCTCTCTACGGTACAAAATGCCGATCTGATTGCGGTTCTCGATGGCGGTTGTATTATCGAACTGGGTCGCCACGACGAACTTTTAGCACGGGATGGCTACTATAAAAAATTGTATCAAATGCAGTTTAGTCTCGACAGTCACGATTTAATCCATCAAACGCGCAACCAAGCCATGGCCACTGCCTCTTATACTATTCGATCGCGCTTAAATCCAGTGGTCGGATTTCTGAATTTGTTACTCGATGAAATTATCGATATGCCTCAAGAGCGATCGGAGTTACTCCAAGAAGCCTATCAGTCAACCATGCGCTTGCTCGATACCTTAGAAGAGATGGAACGAAAAGCGAAGAAAGCCGAACAGTCTCATTTGGAATCGTCGTAAGTATTGAGGTACAATTCAATATGGCTGTAAGGATCCCCCTTCCGTCCCCCTTATTAAGGGGGAAACTAAGAGGTTTTCGGTAATTCCCCCCTTATTAAGGGGGGTTAGGGGGGATCTTAACCGTTAACCTGAATGTTTAGGAATCGTCTTTGCGATCGAACTCTTGACGGCGCAAGCGCAATTGAATTTCTTCAAGTAAGTGACGGTTGACAGCCATCAATTCGGCCACTAATCCCAGGATCCACAATTGAAACCCCATCAGCAGTAAAATGGCCGCCAAAATCAAACTCGGAATGCGCGTTCGTTCGGTTCCCATGAGCAAAAAGATAATCCAGCGCACCCCTAAGCCAAAACCGAAGACGAAAGGAACCGTTCCAAGTAGTCCGAAAAACCGCAGGGGTCGATAGGTGAGAAAAATGCGAAAGATAGTTAAGATCGATCGCCGCACGTAAGCGGGAATACTTTTTACCAAGCGAGACGGCCGTAAATACCCATTCGTGCGAATCGGAACGGAAGCAACAACCATGCCTTTTTGTCCAGCTTGGATAATCGTTTCTAAAGTATAAGTATAGCGATTGAATACATTTAACTGCATGGCAGCTTCGCGACTAAATGCCCGAAAACCGCTTGGCGCATCGGCGACTTTGGTATTGCTGGCCAAACGCACGACCCAACTGCCTAACTTTTGCAGTCCCTTTTTAATGGGGGAGAAATGCTCGATTTGTTCGATAGGACGGGCACCGATCGCGATTTCTGCTCGTCCGAATAAAATCGGTTGAATCAGTTTGGGAATGTCGTCCGCACAGTATTGATTGTCCGCATCGGTGTTAACAATAATATCGGCTCCAGCTTTCAAACTGGCTTCTAACCCCGTCATAAAGGCCTTGGCTAACCCTTGATTGGACGGCAAGCGGACGATATGATGAACGCCGCAGGCTTTAGCCACTTCCACCGTGCGATCGCGGCTACCATCGTCAACAATCAGCCATTCAATCTCGTCGATGCCCGATATTTCTCGGGGCAATTGCGAGAGAGTCACGCCGAGGGTTGCTTCTTCATTGTAACATGGGATTTGGACGATCAGCTTCATTTCAATGAGCAATTAACAATGAGCAATGAGCAATTAACAATGAACGTAACCATTCAGGGGTGCGTTCAAGATCCCCCCTAACCCCCCTTAATAAGGGGGGAATTACTTAATCGGTCTCCCCCTTATTAAGGGGGACGGAAGGGGGATCCTTACAGTCATTTTCAGCGTAGCCTGAATAGTTAGCAATGAACAATGAACAATGAACAATGAACAATTCCCTCGCCCTGTCTCCGGCGATCGGATTGTACCATTGCTTAACTGGATTCGATCTGAATAGTTTCCCTCGTTGCGTTCCTCTGGGGCGCAACGGACTGTGGAGGCTCCGCCTCCATTTTACACGAGGCTGTAGGGGCTAAGCATTCGCACCGAAAAAGGGAGAAAAA
>CAKZKB010000629.1 GCA_937121005.1 uncultured cyanobacterium
TTGCGGTCAAAAGCCATTACACCAGTTTGTTTGGTAGCGAATTTGGTGACGACGACAGCAATTTTGAAGAGCTTCCCATCAACTTCTTCCGGGGGTACGGCACTAATGGTTGGGAGTTTGAAATTCATAACGATTTTGAACGGGGCACGAATTTACAAGATCCTGCCTTGCGGGATGCCCTGCTCAATCTCGCCTACTTTGCAGGCGATCCCGAAGGGGCTTTTCCGCCGGTGCAAGAAGAGGACGCAATTCACCCGATCCCAGAATTGACTGAATGGGGCAACTTTTCTAGCCTGCGGCGAGCCCTGTTCGACCCGCAAGGGACCGCCGAGGCCCAAATTGCCGACAACTCCTATATACAAACATCAGCGATGTTGTTAGGAGCGTTGGCTTATAACGTTAGCTATCTAGATGCCTTTGATTACGAGAACAGTACGAACAAACTGCTGATTTACAATCCTGACAATCCCGACGGAGATCCGAATTCCTTGGTTGAATTCCTGGAAGTTCTCAACGATGGGGATGTCAGTAATGGCGAAGTAGCATACTTCCCAGACGAAGATCTCAACAACGATGGTGACTGTAGCGATACCGATCTTTGGAATGGGCAGATCGAGCGAGAAGCCTTTGGCGATCGGAATCCTACCATGGACGATGCAGATGGCGACGATCCCGACAATCGCTTGTGCAAACAAGACGGCCGCTACATTCCCAGCGTTATTGTCTTCAGTCGCGATTCGACAGCTAACCAGCCCGATGTGCTGTCTCGCATTCCGGTAGACTACGCTGAAGGCGACCTCAGTACCGCCATGCCCGAAGCCTATCTTTTGGCCCTAGAAGAGTGGCTAGAAGACGAGCCAGATAACAGCGAATTGCGCCAAGCCGTCGATCTCGAACGGCTGCTGATCGACAAAGAACAAGTCGATCGCGATCGTAAATTTGGCTTCAAAGCGACTCCCAAACAACCCATTCCCGAAGACCCTGCCGAGGATCTCGGTTTCTATCAGTATTCGATTCGGTTTATCCCGGAAGATGCCGATCTCGATGGCACGTTCGATGTCTTCGATCCCACTGAGGATGACGAAGACGCATTCGCCACCAATCGCACCGAAGATCTCAACGGCGATAACCGCGTCGCCTTTAGCGAAGGGATCGGCTTGGGAGATGATGCCGATGCTTGGGACGATCCCGAAATGGCTGCAACAACAGACGATATCATCGATAACGATGTTTGGGATTTGAACATCGAAGATATCAACAATAACGATGCTCTCAACACCGATTTAATGGTGGAAGAGGTCGATCGCGATATGGATATGGAAATCTCTGCTGTCGGCGAAGATTACAACTACAACGGCGATCTGCAAGAAGGGGAAGAGGTTGAAGTCGATGAAGATATCTTCCGCAACGAAGAACTCGACATCAACGAAGGTCGTTTCGACGGCACGAAATGGGTTTGGTCTCCAGCCGTCGATCCGGGGGATCCGCCTCCCGATCCCGAGGATGTTAACGATGTCAATGTCAATGGCAATATGGTTTGGGATACGGCCTTTCGGGTCAACCTCGGCTGTAACTATCGGACTCCCGATCCCGATGAAAATATCGAAGGGGGCAGCGATTACCTAAGTCTGGGCGATCCCGCCGACGAAGCCACCTGGGACGCGCAACGAGAAGCCGAACGCCGCTTTTTGCTGCTGGCCTCGGCCGTGTGTCCGGCCCATGCAAAATATCCCGCCCTGTACTACCTGTTCCCCAAAGACGGACATACGGACTATCAGACCGTCGATGTCGATCTGACCGGAGATGGCCAAGTCAATGACTCTGACCATCAACCCTTAAGCGTCGAAGAAGATCTCGATGGCGATGGTGATTTGGATTTCTATGAAGACCTCAACCGCAACGGCGTTGTGGATGACGATCCGAGCGATGATGCTTTTGACGCGATCGTCTACCTCAGTCGCAATGGCGAGGATCGCAATGACTTTCTTGATGACCTTTCTCCCGGCTTCAGGGTCATCGACGAGAGCGCTCTGGCCGATTTGACAACCGGCCCCAAAAAGATCGACGACTGGGGATTGCCCTACAACGAGGAAGGCACGAGCCCTCCGAGCGAGTGCGACAACGACGCGACCAGCAACGACCCCAATCCCAATTGCAGCCAGTACAACCTGGTGGCACTGCAAAACGAAAATCTCAATGCCTATCGCTACTATCGCGTCGGTTTCAAGGATACGGCCTTCTTCGACGGGCGCGAACTGATGAACGTTCGCTATATGAATGTCGATCTACAGATGTTAACGGACAAAGCCGGGGGCGAAAACGGCACAATTGAAGGTTCGGACTGGATCGTCGTCGGATCCCTAGAGGGCAGCAATATTACTGGGGGCATTGTCTACTCCGCCCGAGAGGACGCGGTGCGCGAAGACGCGATCGCCCGTCCGGCTTCCACAGATTGGGATGCCTACCAACAAAGCTACCAACAAAACTACGGCACTCCCGCCCAAAACCTGCGGATGAACGCCGACGTGCCGCAGGATCCGCCAGTGAGCGACCCCAACCAAATCAGTCCCAAACCCATCGATTTCTATGCCGATCCCGATCGCCGTCCCTACGGGTTCCGACTCACCAACGGCAGCGATCTCTCTCGCGGCGACACCGTTGTCGGCATGACTTGGGTCACGGACAACCCCGTCTTTATTAAAGGCAACTTCAACTGTCACGGCGAGTGCACCGAGCAAGAAGAAGAGTTTCCCGAGACGTTAAGGGAAGACTACAGCAACTTCTACACTCGCCGCGGGCCCCGCAACGAGAACTTCGCCATCCCTAGCGGCGACTCCTGGCGCACCACTGAAATTATTGCCGATGCGGGCGGGATTCAATCCGATTGGTTCTGCGATGGTAGTATTGCCGATCCCTTCGTGAATGCCGAAACGACTCCCAACTTAAATGCCATCCTTCAAGATCGCTACGGTTGCAATGCTGGCGCTCGCTTTACCTCCTACTTCAATCACGGCACTGTCGAGCGCTTCCGTGACTGGGTGCTGGAAAATCCCGCTCGCGACTGGCAAGCCACCGACGCATCTTCAGTGCAAGAGCGTTACGAAAACCTAGATGCGCCCATCGCCATTTCTGTCAACGGCAACCCCTTGTGTGAAGACCAGGAGTGTGCGACAACGGGAACGCCTACGGGGAACTACTGGGAATATTCAAAGGATGATTATTTCCCGTTAAATGCTAGCCGGGAAGGAAACCAAGGGCGACAAGTTCCCTGGGCAACCGATACGTTCGTCAACGCGGCCTTGTTTAGCGGTATCATTCCTTCTCGTCCCGGCCAGCCCAACGGCGGACTGCACAACTTCCCTCGCTTCCTGGAAGATTGGAACAATTCTGGTGCGAATTTGCTTTTCTCGGGCAGCCTGATGCAATTGAGCTTTAGCAACATGGCAACGGCCCCGTTCCAACTGAACCGTTGGGAACCGGACGAAATCCCCGTACCGACGAATAGTGTGGCTTTGGCAACTGGCGACTCTCCTGGCGCACCCCAGTTCTACTTGCCCCCGGATCGCCGTTGGGGCTACGACGTGGCCCTGCAACTGGTACAGGCGGCTCCCGTGGCCCAGCGCTTGCTGGCAGTGGGCAATGCCCGTAGCGAGTTCTACAGCGAACCGGAAGCCGACGATCCGTACATCCAGCAGTTGCGCTGCACCGTCGATAACTCCCGTCCGGGTTGCTAAAACAATTGTTCGACGCTGCTAGCAGGAGGAACCATGCTCGAATTCATTCGCTCTCGATACCGACGATATCGCACCCCTACCGACCGGGGGTTGACCCTGGTCGAAGCCTTGGTGGCCATTATCACCATCGCCGCCGTGACCACGGCCATTACGCCGCCGATCTTCATCGCCGTCGCCACTCGCGTCCAGAACCGCAAAGCCGAACAGGCTATGCAACTGGCCCAAGGGGAGATCGATCGCGTTCGCGTGTTGCTTGACGAAGGGTTGCGCGAGGAAGAAGCCGAAGAACTCCCCGAATTAGCTGGAGACGACCTCTCAGCAGTGGGACCGCCCGACAGTGCCGCCGATCTGTTAAGCGATATTAATAGTCCGACGACAGCTTTGAGAATTGATGTGGATGCTGACGGCAGCCCGGACTTTTTGGTACAAAGTTTTCGGGGCAAGCAAGCCAGCGTTTTTGCTGGCGGACGACAGGTTCCCGTCGTCTTTGACTTGGGCGTGCGAGTCTACTCGATTGTCGCCGAAACCGAAAGTAATTTTTCCGGGTTAGAAACCACTGAAGCCTCTTTGAAATTCACCACCGGCCAAGGGGATACTCGCGAGCGTCCCTTAGCGGTACTCTACACCCAACTCGGACAAAGCGACAGCGCCCTGTCTTTAGATAAATATCGCTGTCACTTGGACGAAAGTACGAGCACGGCCGATTGCACCGATGAAGAACCGGAACCATAAATTTTCTCGGAGGGGAACGATCGTGAAAATACAATTGCCATCTGTTTTTCAACGTTGGCGACGCAAGTTGCGCCGCCAAGCGACTGCTGGCTTTACGCTCACCGAACTGTTGGTGACAGCTTTAATTGCCGGGATTATTACCTCGGGGCTAATGGGGTTGGTGTACGAACTGCTGCAAACCAACCAACGGGATACCGTGCGGGCCGAAACCCAGCGCGATATGCAAATGGCCCTGGATTTTATTTCCTCGGAAATCCGCGAGGCCGTTTACGTTTACGATGGGGAATGCTTGGATGGCAGCGAGGATCGCGGCTGTCCGGGCATTTTCGGCGGTGCGGGAGTTCTTCCCGATCTTGGAGACGATACCGTTCCCGTTTTTGCCCTGTGGAAACTAAAAGACTTGCCAGAAGAAGCAAGAAATCAGTGTGAATCTACGAGTGGAGATGAGTTTGGCGAGTGTCTGGCCGGACAAAGCCATACTCTTGTAATCTACGCTCTGGGGCGCAATCAAGAGGATGATATCTGGGAAGGAGCAGGGCGAATTATACGCTACGAACTCTCTCAATTTAATAGTAGTAATGGCGATCGCCGGGATTATAGTTCGCCCATTGGGGATAACTGTTCCTATGCAACCTGGCCGTGCGAGACACCCCCAAGCGTTAACGACTGGAACGCTCAAGTTCTAGTCGATTACGTCCACGATCGCTGGGTGTTTGACAACCGCGACATCAATGAAGATGGCAGCCCGGATGTTGATGCGGCTTGTCCCGACAACTCGAACTACGTGATCACGCCTAGCGACGATACCCTTGCGGCTTACGGTTTCGGTTCGCCGGGAAGTTTCGTCCGTAACTTTTACGGTTGCGTCCGTCTGCCTCCGGGAAGTACGGTGGCGGGAACCGACGACCTCGATGCAGCCGAAGACGATGCCCGCTTCAACCAAAAGGTGATCTTGTTTTTACGGGGGAACATCGACGGGCGTTTCGGAGCCGATCTCGACTGTCAAGGTTTAGAAGACGAAGACGGAGCCAACTCGGATCACTTCTGTTTGTTGCCCGCGATCGAGACTCAAGTCGTCAATCGCGGCGTGCTCGAAAAAGAGCCATTTTCGCTGCAATAGTTAGTTATTTGGGAGGTACGGAAAGTGGGTTTACGATCGCGCTGGCACGGCCGACGGCCCCAGTCGGGGTTTACGATGGTCGAAATTTTGGTCGTGATTATCATCGCCGGGATCCTGGCGGGAATTGCGGCCCCTGGCTGGTTTAGCTATCTCAACAGCCGCCGACTCGATACGGGCATCGACGAACTCTATATCGCCATGCGCGAAGCTCAAAGTCAAGCCATTCGCACCAAGCGGACGTGGCAAGTCAGCTTTCGCGAGCAAGACGGTGTCCTTCAATGGAGCGTTTACCCCTCTGCCAACCCGGAAGAGGCATTTTGGGAATCCCTCGATGCCAACGTTCAGATTGACGACAGTCTCACCACCTTGCCGGAGGGGGGCGATGGCCTGTACGTTCGGTTTAACCATCGCGGCTGGCTCGATAACGAAGAGGGCGATTTCGACGTTCTCGAAGATGGTACGGATGACAACCAGCCGCAAATTACCGTCATGAGTGCGGCGGGGGGCGACAGCCGACGCTGTGCCTTCGTGGCCACACTTCTCGGCAGCTTGCGGCGGGCCAAAGACGACAGCTGCGATCCTTAAGAGGGAGTGCAAGTCCTCTCTGGGGAAAGATGAAAGCGATCGCGCCAGTCCCTACCTTTAAAGCTGACTGCTGTCAGTATTTAAGTGAGGGGGCTATCTATGACCATTTGGCGCGATCGTCGGGGGTTTACCCTGGTGGAAATCCTGGTCGTCATTCTCATTGCGGGCGTGCTGGCCGCGATCGCCGCCCCCGGTTGGTTTCGGTTTATGGCCGATCGACGAGTCAATGCGGGCATCGATAAAGTTCATTTGGCCCTGCGCGAAGCCCAAAGTCAAGCCGTCCGTACCAAGCGCACCTGGCAAGCCAGCTTTCGCGAAGAAAATGGTGTCGTGCAGTGGGCCGTACACCCGGACGAAGAGGAACCCGGCCCCTGGAACAACCTCAACTCCCAACTGCAATTCGGCGATCGTACCACATTGCGCCAAGCTGGAGGCCTGCGCCGAGCCCGCTTCAACCATCGCGGATGGGTAAAAGGACAGCTAGGGCGCGTCACCTTAGAAGTTGAAGGCAGCGAAGCCAAGCGTTGCGTCTTCGTTTCCACCCTTCTGGGGGCACTGCGCCGAGCTCGGGGGGAAGATTGCGAGGAGTAAAGGTATTAGGTGTTAGGGATTAGGGATTAGGGATGAGAACCTAGAACCTCAAAGAGATGAGGGTGTTTTCTACTTCCAGCCCCCCTAAAACCTAAAACCTAGAACCTAGAACCTAATTGCGTCGTCGCAGGCGCGGTTTGGGAGGGCGGCCTTTGTAGTTTTTGCGCCGCTTGAAGCGGTTCATCATCCGTTCGACTTCGCGAGCGTTAAAACCGATGCGATCGGGGCCTTGAACTGGAGCGCGATCGAGCAACATGGAAATCGCTTTGTAGGCAATTTGAGGCAGATCCAAATCTTCCTCGAGTTGCTGCAAAAGATCGGCTGCGCCATCGTGAATGTGCTGGCGTTCTAACTTGTCGATTAGTTCGTCGCGATACTGACGTTCGGCCTCGTCGAGAGTCGGGATTTCTTCATGGGAAATTGGTGCGCCCGCCGACTTGACAATGCGCCGCAACTTCTTAAATTCCAACGGAGTTACGAGGGTAATGGCGATTCCTTTTTTCCCTGCCCGTCCCGTGCGCCCAATGCGGTGCACGTAGCTATCGGGATCGAAGGGCATATGATAGTTAAAAACGTGAGTGACATCGCTGATATCGAGACCGCGAGCCGCTACGTCTGTCGCTACTAACAAATCGATGCGCCCTTTTTTAAAACTGTCGATCGCCTCGTCGCGCTGGCGCTGCTGCATATCCCCATGGAGAGAACTGGCAGCATAACCGCGAGAGATCAAGGTTGTCGAGAGAGAATCGGTTTCTTTTTTCGTCCGACAAAAGATTAAACTTTTATTCGGAGCCTCCGTATCGATAAGGCGCACGAGGGCTTCTTCGCGTTCGCGTTCTTCGAGCACGTAATAGCGCTGGACGATATCGGTGTTGGTGGTGACTTCTTTGGGGGTAATGTCGATCGACACCGGATCGGTTAGGATTTTCGCCCCCAAATGGCGAATGGCATCGGGTAGCGTCGCCGAAAACATCAGCGTTTGGCGCTGTTCGGGTAAGTATTTAAAAATCTCTTCGATGTCGTCGAGAAAGCCCATATCGAGCATTTCATCGGCTTCGTCGAGAACGACAATGGAGGGATTGAGTGTGAGGCGTTTCGATCGCAAATGATCTAACAGCCGTCCGGGAGTCGCCGTCACCACTTGGGCTCCGCGTCCGATCAGTTCCACTTGGCGGCGAATGGACTGTCCCCCGTACACGGCGACGGTACGAATGCCCGCAAAGCGTCCGAGGCGATAGAGTTCGTCGCTGACTTGCGAAGCGAGTTCGCGCGTGGGGACGATAATGAGAACTTCCACATCCCCCGTTTGTTGGGTCATGTTCATGGCCGGAAGCCCGAAGGCGGCGGTTTTCCCAGTGCCCGTCTGGGCTTGGGCGATGACATCCTTGCCTGTTAAAATTTCGGGAATGGCCAGCTTTTGGATGGGGCTGGGGGCGCGAAATCCGGCTTCCTCGATGCCTTTCAAGATTTCGGGGCGCAACCCGAACTCTGTAAAGGTGTCGGTGGTGATTTCAGCTTGTCGATCGATGGTATCGTTTGCACTCATGGGTGGTTTCGTAGGATTGGGTAAGACGCGATCGGCATCCGCGAACGCACCCGAAGAGGATCGATCGTGCTGTTGCCGTCGTACCCCGTTGTGTTCTCGAAATCTAGCAAACCGCGCCGTTGGTACGGCTGCGCTCGAAGATATCGGGCCCGCTCTATTCAGAATCGTGTTGCGTCGCTCTCTTAATCACTATAGTCGATCCGCTTCGGAGACGGCCGTTTGCGCGCAGGATCTTTAAGGCGTGGTAGGATGGGCGATCGCGGCCTGCGAGGGAAACTCCGGTGCAAGTCCGGGACTGTGCGGCAACTGTGAGCGCGGCGACACCATCGCCCGCAAGTCAGAACACCTCCAGACTGCTTGTCTTCCGGGCGAACGCCATTCGCCCCTACACACTTCTCGCCAAGCACGAGAGATTAAGACTTATGCAACTGCACGATCGCGCCTTGTCCGAAACGCCCACGCCTCAAATCAGTTTACCCCCGCTCCCCGTGGCTCGTCCTTTGTTGGCGATCGGCCACGGAACGCGAGACACCGACGGACGGCAAACCTTCGTTGATTTCGTCAACACCTACGCCGCTTTAGATCCCTCTCGGCCGGTGATTCCTTGCTTTCTAGAACTCACCGAACCGACAATCCTAGAAGGCGTGCGTCGCTTCGTAGAAGCGGGTTACGAAGACTTGTCTGCCCTGCCGATTTTACTGTTTGCGGCCCGTCATAACAAGTTTGATGTCACCAACGAACTCGATCGCGCCCGCGAAACCTATCCCCAAGTTAAGTTTCATTACGGCCGGCATTTCGGCATCACACCGTCGATTTTAGATCTGTGGAAACAACGGTTAGCCGAACTGGATAAGCCAGAAAACAATCCCCGCAATATCGAGCGATCGGAGACAGTGGTATTATTTGTGGGTCGCGGATCGAGCGATCCCGATGCCAACAGCGACGTTTCTAAAATGGCACGAATGCTGTGGGAAGGAAGCGGTTACAACACGGTTGAAGTCTGTTTTATCGGTATTACGCACCCGCGCATGGAGGAAGGTTTGCGCCGGGCTCGCTTGTACCAACCGAAACGGATTATCGTTCTGCCCTATTTTCTGTTTACGGGGGTTTTGGTGAAGAAAATCTTTAATATTTCCGCTTCCCATCAAGAAGAATATCCCGATATCGAGACGGTTTGCTTGCCGGAAATGGGGATGGCGACGCAGTTGTTCGGGGTGTTGCGCGATCGCGAAATTGAAACCCAAACCGGACAGGTACAAATGAACTGCGAAGCGTGCAAGTTTCGCCTCGCTGCGGTGTCGGAAAACAACGGACATCACCATCACCATCATCACGGGCACCATCACCACCACGATACCCCCGTCGATCCTTACGCAGAACCGGAAGCCTATCACCAACGCATTTGGAACGTGCCTTAAATAGGTATTTAACGATCGCGGTGTGCGCCTCTGGGTGTACTATTTGCATCTGTTTGGCAGTAAGTTAGCGGACGCGATCGTCGATAGCTGACTAGAAGCTATGGGCGATCGCTAGTTTGGAACATTAATGAGGATAAGTTAGACTCAGCCAGATAAGTTGACAGTCGAGCGGATTGGAGTTATACTCAAGTAAGCTATAACAATTTTCTAGTGAAAGTTTTTCTTTGTACTCATAACACGGGTGGTGTGGGTAAAACAACTTTAGCCGTTCACTTTGCAGGGGTTTTGGCTGAAGAGGGGAAGGTTTTGCTTATCGATTGCGATAGTCAAGCTGACGCTTGGGAATTTTATACTGGGGAAGGCCCCAAAAAATCCAAAGATTTCGCGATTCATCGAGGAATATCAATTTTAACGAATCAAGAACGCACATCAATTAAGCGACTCGTTAAACTGACCAGTTATAACTATATTATACTAGATATGGACACTCTTTTAGAAAATATCGTGCAGATCGTTCTGGGCAGCGATCCAAACCACATTTTTATCCCAGCGAACGTCTCCCAAAAATATAAAGCACTCCAAAAAAATTTACAAAATACCCTAGAGGTGGTAGCCAATTTGGAGGGTAAAGCCGCTTTTCCTCCAGAAGTAACGATCGTCCCTTTAGGAATAGAATCATCTACTGTCGAACAGATCCTTAGAGATATCCCTCGCAAACCAAGCCAGTGTAGCGTGTCTGTCGCAATGGATAACCTACAGGATCCGATGCAAGAAGCGGTTTATCGCGATCGAAGCTATATTTGGGAGTTACCCGGATACGAACACCTAAAAAATTATTTTGTCTCGTTGCTAGACGTTTAAGGAGGTAATCGTTATGACCAGACAGAAGCATCCAGATCGAACGACAAATTCAATCTTGACTCCAAGCGATCGTCTTCCATCTCCTCAGAAGGTTGAAGGCGATTCTTCTGCGGAGATGCTACGCGAACGAAGTCAATCTGAGAACTACCAAGTCCGAGAAGCAATTCGAGTCGGCCAACAAGCCGATCGGGAAGATAGTTACGAGAATTTCATCGAAATTCAACTGACTGTGGAATCCAAGCGTCAACTTAAGGAATTGGGAGAGTCTCTTTTCTTAAACAATGAAACCCTGATTGAGTCTGCCATTCAACACCTCATTTATTACGCCAGCAAAACCTCAAGCAGCATTGAAGAGATTGTCCAACATTGGCATTGGAACGGTAATGAAGCAATGGCAAAGAGTCGGAAGTACGAACTATCGGTTCCAACAATTAGGATGCTAGAACAGGTCAAAATGGAAGATCGAATCTATGAATGCGCGACAATTGGAATTGATTTGCTCTATCAGAACAACTGTTCTTACAATAATTTCAAAGCAGCACCACCGAATAGTTGATTGGGCGTGTTAACAGCTTTTTTCAAAGCAAAATCTCACCGAACCGCCATCACCCGAAAAAATGAGTCGATATCAAGTCATTGATGCTATTGTGCGCGGAATTGTCACCTCCGACAATGCCACCAAACAGGAGTTAGGTCGTCGTTTTGCTTATTCTCTCGGACTCGCACCTGGCCCGCTTGGGGTTGATGGTGGTATTGATGGAACAGGTGTTGTCAATGGATCTCGGATCTATTTTCAATCTAAATTGAAGCAACAAAACTTAGGTGCTTTAGATGCAGATATTTTTCATTCAGGCTTGGTTAGATGTCCGGCCCAAATCGGTATAATGTTGGCAGGCGTAGGATATACGTCTCCCACGCCATCTAATCCTAAAGCGGGGTTTAGAAACAGATTACTCCAGTTTCCAGATATCGATGAATTTACTATTCACCTCCTGACACTAAAAGACTTGTTTGAGGAAAACGGTAATTTTCAAGTTGCTGTTAAAGACTTACCTCCTTTACAACAACTCAGCCGTGAGAATTGGGACTCGATACGCTAATATTGTTTTTATGTCCAAAGTTCGATCGCCAACTCGACCGAACAGGCGAGAAATCGTTCCGATCGCGCAATTAAATTACTTCAAATTACCCCGTTTGATTTGTTCGCGTTCTACCGCTTCAAACAACGCCCGAAAATTGCCTTCGCCGAACCCTTCGGCGGCTTGTAACTGCCCGCCGATCCACCGCGATCGCCGTTCGACGATCTCAAAAAAGAACGTCGGTTCGGCAAAAATGGGTTGGGTAAAGGTTTGCAGCAAAATGGCGGGAGACGTGGGGCGACGATCGACTAAAATCTGCCGAGAGGCGATCGCGTCTAACTCTGCTGGCGATAGATTTAACTCCCGCTTGCAGAGGCGATCGTAGTAGGTTTTGGGAACCGAAATCAAGGCTAACCCGCTACGACGCAAGCGATCGACCGTTGCTAAAATATTGTCGGTTCGCAGGGCAATATGTTGGACTCCCGCGCCTCGGTTGGCATCGAGAAACTCTTGAATTTGCGAGGTTTCGGAGGTGGGTTCGTTCACTGGAAGCGTCGTTCCGGTGTCGGGATGAACCAACACTTGCGAGTGCAGCGACGAGCGATCGGTAGCGATGGTAAACTGTTGTTGGGGCTGGAAGCCAAACACGCTTTGATACCACGCGATCGCGGTTTTTAACCCTCCGGCGGGAACGTTGAGAACGGCGTGATCGATCGCCCGATAAATTGGGGACGATGAGGGCTTGACAGAGACAGCATCGTGGTTTTCAATTAGGGTATGGCTGAGAGATCCCAACGCGGAGATCCGGCAGCGTTTTAGAGATCCCGATGCGGTTATGGGCGACAGCAATTTTGCCCCCAATGCCAATGCCCGATCGACGATCGCTTCTAAATTGCCCACCCGAAATACCAAGTCGGCAACGCCAGGAGGATGGCGATCTAAAAATGCGGCGACGGGACTTTTCGCACTCAATGGCGACGACAGTTGCACCTCGATCGTCCCCTGTTTGACGACTTCGGTTTGCGTGTGGTTATGGCGATCGCTGGCGACGGGGTGAAAGCCGAGAATGCGGGCAAACCAGTCTCGCCAGCGTAAAGAATCATCGACATAGAAGCAAACGCGCTCGATTTGTACCATACTGATAGGGTGAGTGACTAAACGACATGGAATATGGGCGCGATCGCACCGCAACTAGACACTATTATCGGCAGCAATCGAGTTTGTGGGTGGGAAAATCTCGATTTTGGCTGGAAAAACCGCATTAGCAGGGCGATCGCGCCGGGTGTCATCCCCGAATGCGTCGTTTTTCCGCAAACGCCAGAGGAACTCTCCACCGTCGTCGCCGCCGCGAAAAGCAACGGTTGGCGGCTTCTCCCCTGCGGAAACGGTAGCAAGCTGCATTGGGGAGGCGTGGCGACGGCGGCGGATCTAGTGGTGAGTACCCAACGCCTCGATCGCGTTATCGAACACGCTGTCGGCGAATTTACCCTAACGGTGGAAGCGGGGGCGAAACTGTCGGAAATTCGGACATTACTCGCCAAAGAAAATCAGTTTCTTGCTTTAGATCCGAGTTACGAAAACGCGGCAACTCTAGGCGGAATCGTGGCGACAGGGGATACGGGCAGTTGGCGACATCGATATAATAGCGTTCGCGATCGCGTGTTGGGAATTTCGTTCGCGCGATCGGATGGAAAACTCGCGAAAGCCGGAGGGCGAGTGGTTAAAAATGTGGCCGGATACGACTTGATGAAACTGCTAACTGGATCTTATGGCACGTTGGGGATTATTTCTCAGCTAACATTTCGATTGTACCCGATTCCTGACGATTCGGCAACGCTGGTGCTAACGGGAGAAACAGAGGCGATCGCCACCGCCAAGCGGACGTTGTTGGCATCGGGTTTAACGCCAACGGCGATCGATTTACTCTCGCCTAACCTTGTCCGCGAAGTTGACATCGATCGCGGCAATTTGGGTTTGTTAGTTCGCTTGCAAACAGTTCCCGAAAGCGTACAAGACCAAAGCGAGAAACTGGAGGCGATCGCCCGCGAGTTGGGACTTAAATCGACTCGGTTCCGCGATCGCGAGGAAGAATTGCTGGGGCAAAAAATAACAGATGCTATGGACGATCGCGATACGGAAACGGCGATCGTCTGTAAAGTGGGGGTATTACCCACTGCGACAATTTCTCTACTGGAAAACTTGGCTTCATTGTTTGGCGAAGCGGCGATGGCACGCATCTATATCGGTAGCGGTTTGGGAATGGTGAAAATTGAAGAACTCCAAGACCGCGATCGCTTGTTGAAATTGCGCCAATTTTGTCAGGAGAATCGCGGCTTTTTAACCCTTCTGTCCGCATCAAAAGGAGTCAAGCAAGCGATCGACATTTGGGGCTACAATGGCAATGCCATTGAGTTGATGCAAAACATTAAAAACCAGTTCGATCCCGATGGTTTGCTGAATCGCGATCGGTTTGTGGTTTAATATTCAAACTGCCCACGCACGGGGCAAACAGGCCGATCGCTGCATATAATGATATCGCAACCGATCCCATATTGCCACAAAAGCAGTTCGCGACGCAACGGTAGACGCACCGCGATCGCGACACAACAATCCAGACATCAAGCGAGTCACGCCAATGTTACCATCGGATAGGGCGCGTATTTCGGATACGAGTTCGGTTGAAATCGCCTCGCCAATATAGACTAAACTTGCAATAACGGGCTGTCCGTGTAAGCCATTGGCACTGTTGAGAAGAGGGTCATCGGCTGCGATACGGGATCGATCGATCCAGACCGGAATGTTATCTCGATATACTTCTAAATAGGATTTGTATTCGCCTTCGCGAAAGGTTTCTCCTCGTGCCGTGCGTCCGAAACGGACAATCTCCCATCCCAGAAAAGTCGATCCGGCTGCTAAGTTAACGCGCATCTGTTGCTGAAATAGAGAACCGTCAAAGAGGATATTTTCTCGCGGCAACCATTCTAAACAGGTGTTTTCTGCTAAATCGATATTGATGGTTTGTTGGGATTCGATACCTTCAGGATGAAGTCGCGATCGTCCCCGCGTTCCGTAGACTTTGGCGGCTGCTGTTGTCGTCAGCAACACCCGAGAACCGGGAGACAAACGGATTGTTTGCGAGAGGCGATCGCCCCCCACCATACCGCCAGCCGTATGGACGATCGCATTGTGACAAATACTGTCTCCCTCTGGATAGAACGATCGCTGCACTTTCAGGGGCGATCGACCGTATTGACGAATCAATTGGGTTTTTCCATTGCGGTTTTCGTAGGCAAGATCGAGTTTTCCGTGCCAACTCGATATGGATGCAGTTGTTGGCATTATCGCTCCAAACTTGGGATAGTATTATCCTATCATTAGTAGGGCTGGCAATGCCCACCCTACAAATACCTCATAAATGCTTGCTTCCATCCGGTAAAATCGCACCTTTCAAATTCGCATTAGTCAAATCCGCTTGATAGAGATTAGCCTTGTATAAATTCGCGCCTTCTAAATCGGCATTTTTTAGCGTCGCTTCCGTTAAATTCGCCATGCTCAAATTGGCCGCACGTAAATTAGCTCCGGTTAAATTGGCAATTCGCAAACTGGCTTCGCGCAAATCCGCTTGTTGTAAATTGGCGTGTCGCAGGGTTGCGGTATAGAAATTCGTGCCAATAAAATTCGCCCCGATCGCGCTGGCACGGGTTAAATCTGCTCCCATCAAATTCGCCATGCACAAGTTCGCTAAACTAAGATTAGCGCGATACAAAGTGGCCCCGCATAACGTCGTCCCCACCATTTGCGACAGGGCGCAAACCGCTAAACTGAGGTTGGCTTCGCGCAGATCCCCTTCCCCTAAAACTGCCATGGTCAGATCGGCTTCGCGCAAGTCGGCCCGAATTAATTCTACGTCGGTAAGATCGGCTTGGCGCAGGTTGGCGGTGTACAGCAAGGCTTCGGTGAGGTCGGCGCGGTTGAGCTTGGCCTGATAAAATACGGCCATGGTCAAGTCGGCTTCGCAAAGAATGGCCTCGGTGAGATCGGCTCGCGTCAAATTGGCTTCTCGCAGGCTGGCCCCATGAAAGTCGCTGGTGTACAGTAGGGCTTCGGTGAGATCGGCTTCGTCGAGGCTGGCATTTTCCAGGTTCGCCAAACACAAGTCCACCCGCACCAAATCGGCGCGATCGAGATTGCTCCGGCTCAGGTTGGCTTCCCGGAGGTGCTTGCGATCGGGGCGGGCTGCGATCAAGTCGGGAACGTTTTGCGGGTACTGGACTCGCCATTGGTTCCAAGACGTTACGCCCTCTTCGAGGAGGGCTAGGTGTTGGGCGATCGCCATCGAAGGGCTGGTAGATGAGGGACTGACTCACATTGTGACATTTCCCGGTCGCGACATGAGGGGTGTGGATCGGTGGTCGGGGGTGAAAGGCTCGGGCGATCGCGGTAAACGAACGTTCAGTGCGTTTTCCAGTAACGCCAATCTTCGATCGCCTGTTCGGTTGGCGTGTCCGCATTGATGCTTTTAATATCCTCTAAGTCAACTTCGGAAACCTCATCTCCCATTTTAACTTCTACCTTGGCCTGGAAGTATTCGAGTTCTTCATCATCTTCTGAATTGACTAGCTTAAGAACTTCGACCGTTTCTCCCGAGGGGATATATCGAGCCTGAAACGGGCAATTGAGGTTCTCCGATAGATAAATAATCCATCCCATTGCCTGCTCGTATTCATCGTAGCAGTCAACGATAATTTCATAATCGATGCGTCGTTCGTGGTCTTTGTCAATGGTGTTGGCCATAGCGATATCCGATCCGGTAGAACAATTATGGTATTTGTAGGGGCTAAGCATTCGCACAAGTTAACAAACGATTCTACCGATAACTCAACAGGGTGAATGCTTCGCCCGCCCAAGTGTATCGGATTGTAGCATTGATTAACCGAATTTCAGATGATAACGTTACTCTCCTATTTCGTCGCGAAACCAGATTTCCATCCAAAGAGATATATTACTATTTCAAACCGCGATCGTCAAGACGCATTAAATCCTCCCAGATCGTAACCGAATAGCTGCACTTCGATCGTCGGCTGGAACAAGCTGGGGTTTGGGGTGGAAAACTGAAAGCGATCGATGCGCGACGGTAGCTGTCCTTGGAAAAAGGCAAACACCTCCACATCATCTTTCGGCAGATGGCTCAACCATACACCATCGTCGGCATTTCCCATCAAAATTTTATAACTTCTTTCGATTCCACTGGCATCGACAACTGTTATCTGTATGGGAGGAACCCGGAAAAACAACTTGGCGAGTTTGCCGATCGCGGAATACTCAAATGCGATCGCGGCTCGCACCATTTTACCATCTGCGGGGGTCAGTGTTGCCCACTCGTTCCAGCCAACGGAGAGAGTTCGTCCTGGGGTTTCGCCTCCACAACGCGATCGCGCTGCGGGTTCTAGTACCATTAAATTTGCGAACTTCTGCAAGGGGACGAATGTTGGAACTCGCGGCGAAATTTGGTAGTGACAGGTGTAGTAAAATGCCGTTGCGGGTTCGGCGAAAAAAGGATGTCTGCCATCGACTGCGTGGAAATGATACAGGAGAAAATCGCGCGGTTCCTCCGCGAGATCGTCGCGGTTAGCAAAGTCGAGATAGGTGCGATAGGCAGCTTGAGATTGAAACACGGGGCGAAATTTCCAGTTGAGTTGGTTGGCGGGAACGATGGAAACTTCCCAGGGAATGATATCGATAGTGGCATTGCCGATCGCGTTGCGAACTTCATTAGGAAGCGTCACCGCTTGCAAGTTGGCGCGGCTTTGTTCTCGTAATTCTGCTTGCAAAGAGGTCGGATCGAACAAGTATTCTGCTTTTTGAAATACCAATGCTGGTGCGAGAGGACGCAGGATATTTGGAGGATAGTTGGCAGGAAATAAAGTCGAATAGTGATGGTAAGAAATTAGACATAAAATTAAGCCGTAGAGATGGACACCATAGGCGAACTTGCGCCAACCACCGGGATGAATTTGCACGGCGCACAATGCTAGAATTAACGGCATACTGAAGAAAAAACGGAGAACGTGCGCTCCTTGGCGGACAAATCCATGCTTAAATGTGAGTAAAATAATCAACAGCATGGCAGCCGAAAACCCTGCATTTTTATCTCTGGCAACGACAGCGAGTAAAATGAGGGTTAAGGCAATTTCTAGCAGTGCCATTCCTAATTCTACAGGCGAACCGATGTAACTCATGGCGCTAGAATAGCCGGAGGTAATTTCGGAGTATCCTTTTAAGTAGGCGAACAGAGAGGGTTCGGAAAAAAGAATAATTCCGAACAGTCCGAGTCCGTAAAAAATTCGGGTTGAAAAGGGAGCGATCGCGGATAGTTTTCCTTTTAATTTTATACCATTTTCCGACAAAGTAGAGGCGATTCGCGAATCGCCTCTACTGCGAATTGGGTGAATGCCATTCGTCCTTACATTTGCATTCTCTGGTATTTGCTGTTTGGAAATCAACCAAAACTCGATCGCTAAGAAGGTTAGCAGTAAAATAAATACCTTGCTAAAGTTGACCGCAGTTTGCCCGGAAAGAAACAAAAATGCTGTCGTTCCCGCCGCCAATTGGGAGTCGAGAAGCAGCAGTAAATTTTCTCGAATTCCCTTTTGGCTTCGCAGTCGAAAAAAGACTCGAATGGCAAAGAAAAGGAAGAGGGAAACGGAGGCTTGCAAGCCGAGGGAGACTTTGCTATGCAGGAGAAAGCCACCTACTGCGCCGATACCGATAGCAAAATAGCGAGCAAATTGACTTTCCCAAAATTCTCGGAAGGACAGTAATAGTATAATGATATATAAAATTTTATATTCGGTTTGCAAGGCTTGGTAAACATCAGCAATTAGGCAGGGAAAAATGATGCTGAGTCCGACTGCAATGCGTTCGATAGTGTGGCGCGATCGCGCCATTCGCAATGCGGTTACAGCAAACAGTAAAATATGGACGAATATTTGAAATAAAAAGATATCCCAAAAGTTGCCATCAATAACCGCACCGCGAACGAGATACCCGAAGGAACCGTAGGTGAAAATTACATCTTTGCCAAAAATTGCCCCATTTTCTGACAGTTGGCTAATGCCATATTTCCAGGAGGGATCCAGTCCGGTTTCGATGGGTTTGGGGATGGGAAGAAAGGCAAAAAATAAGTAAACTCCGCACAGCCAGACGACACTGCGAAGGAAGTTTTTGTGACTGAGGAGAGTTGGGATTGACTTCATTGCCAAAGGTTAGGCGATCGTCAAAACAGTGTACCATACGATCGCAGCTATTTGACAACAGGATAAAATTTTACTTAACACGCGGAGGGGATTTTGTCAATGCGATCGCTCGTTTTAATTGTCGTTCAGTTCGTCGTGTTGGCGACAATTACAGTATTAATTTTTCCTCACTACCCACGCTGGCACGGTTTCGATCTCCAACACTATCATAACATTGCTTTGTCGCTGCGAGATGGATCGATTCCTTACCAAGATTTTCTCCTCGAATATCCTCCGGGTGCGTTGGTTCCGATTTTCTTACCGCAACTGTTGTTTTTATCCACACCTCTGAATGCGATCGACTATGCTTTAGTTTTCGTCATCCAAAACTTAATCTTCACTGCTTCGATCGCTGTCATTCTCGCTAGCATTGTTTTTCAAAGAACAAGTTCGATACTGCTAAAATATATAATTTTGACGATCGCGATCGCGCCGTTATTGCCTTGGCGATACGATCTTTTTCCGACGCTGTTAACCGCGATCGCGTTGTGGGGAGTCCGTTCGCGATCGCCTATCATTTCAGGAATTGCCCTCGGTGGGGGAATTGTAGCAAAGTTATATCCGGTTGTCCTGGTTCCTGTCTTTTGTTTGTACTATTTTTCTTCTCACCAAATTGCGGCTGCGGTTCGGATGGGGATAGCCGCGATCGCGACAACAATCCTGACGTTCGTGCCATTTTGGTGGCTTGCACCGGATACAGTCTTCTCTTTTTTGACTTATCATAAAGATCGAGGGTTTCAAATTGAAAGTCTTTATTCTGGTGTGGTTATTCTCGGCAATATTTTAGGACTGAATACTGCCTCAACGGAGACCAATTATGGGGCGCACCATCTCGTATTCGAGTTGTCCGAACCGTTGCTGAAACTGCAACCCTGGATATTTTTAGGTTCGATCGCGATCGTCTATATCTTAGCACTTTTTCGCTTTCGCCAAGCCTCTCGTACCGGAGAAATCAGCATCGGAATCTTAGCGGTGTACTGCGTCGCCGCATTGCTGGCATTTATTTTAACGAATAAAGTGTTTTCGCCTCAATATCTAATTTGGTTGCTACCCTTTCTGCCATTTTTGCACTGGCGATTTTTTGCGATCGCTACCATCAGCTTTATACTGACAACAACCGTTAGCTTTGTGACTCGCAGGTTGCGACTGATGTATCCACCGTCAGCAATTTTGTTAAATCTTCGCAACCTTTCATTGCTAGTTGTTTGGTTAACACTGCTGGTAAGAAAACGATAGGGATACAAGATCTAAAGCGATGCAAATACATTCCGTATCCGTAAAATTACGGTTGAAGCTCCGCAAATTTAAGGACATACTGGAAATGGGAATCCGCACGATCGGTTTTTCGCCATTAGGGAAGCATTGACAAGTTCGTTTAGTTGTTCGATCGCTCATTTCATCTGCGATTCGGACAGTTTTCAAAGCGGTACATCGAAACTAAAATTGCCATCGGCAGATGTTAATCGTTGGGGGATCGATCGATTGTTGTTACAATCGGTAGTTGAGTCATGGACACACAAAATTGTTATGCGATCGCGTTTTTCGGACTGGGAGTTTTCAGTGCGATCGTTTCTAGTGGCGCGATCGCGCAGCCCATCGTACCCGATAATAGCACGGGGACGATCGTTTCTCCTGAAAACAACCAATTTAATATTTCTGGGGGAACGACATCCTCAGATGGATCCAATTTGTTCCACAGTTTCGAGGAATTTGGAGTCGAAACCGGACAAGTTGCCAATTTCCTCGCCTCTCCCCAAGTTGACAACATTTTCAGTCGCGTCACTGGGGGAAATGTTTCTCAGATCGATGGTTTAATTCGCGTCACTGGTAGCCATTCTAACCTATTTTTAACGAACCCGGCCGGAATTGTTTTCGGACAAAATGCGAGTCTCAATGTTCCGGCTGATTTTACCGCTACCACTGCGACGGGGATCGGGTTTGGAAATGGTTGGTTCGGACTGGAAAATGAGACTAATTGGTCTCAATTGGTTGGCGATCCGATCGCCTTCGATTTTTCCCGATCCTCGAACGGTACAATTGTTAACGAAGGGATTCTCTCGGTTCCCTTCGGACACCAACTCGGACTTTTAGCGGGGACGATCGTCAATACCGGAACGTTGCGATCGCCTGGTGGTAATATTACCATTGCTGCGGTACCGGGAGAAAATCTCGTCCGCCTTAGCACTCCTGGAAATCTCCTCAGTTTAGAATTTATTCCTGCACCCGATCGCCAATCACCCATTACCCATTACCCATTAGCCGATTTACTGACAGGTGGAGATGTTGATAGTAGCGACAGCAATATTATTACTCGCGATGACGGTACGATAAGCATTGCTGGATCGGGAATCGCGATCGATCCGCAAACCGGAGATGCGATCGTCTCTGGAACTGTTGATGTTTCCGATCGGGCGAATGCCATTCGCCCCTACATTCAAATTGTAGGCGATCGGGTTTCAATTGTCAACGCCAACATCGACGCATCTGGTGTCAGTGGTGGCAACATTTTCATTGGTGGCGACATTCGCGGTGGGGGACGTTTACCTAACGCGCAATATACAGTTGTTGGCGAAAATAGTCGCATTTTGTCTAGCGCGATCGACCCTAATTTTCCTGGAGATGGCGGCACGATTGTTATTTTTGCAGAAGGCACGACTGAAGTTTACGGAACCGCGATCGCGCGTGGAGGAGAAATCGGCGGAAATGGTGGTTTTATCGAGACTTCCGGCAGGCAAAATCTACGCATAACAACGACACCCGATGCCAGCGCTGCAAATGGAGTTGGGGGAACTTGGCTGACCGATCCCACCAATATCACCATTGCCAATATCGGTGGGGATTTGAGCAGTAACGTTATTGGCGTTGCTAATATTAATACAGCTTTAAATGCTGGAACGAGCGTCACGATCGCTACTGCTTCACCCGATAGCGAAGCAGGAGACATCACCCAAAATGCACCTATCGAAAAAACCAGTGGCGGCGATGTCACCCTGAGATTGGAAGCCGATCGTCATATTTTTCTGTTTGACGATATTACCTCGACAGTGGGAGAATTGAATGTAGAATTGGTCGCCAACGGTGCAACTGTCATGAGCAGTATTACAATCGATACCAACAATGGAAATTTCACCGCTAGCGGTACGGGAACCGGATCTTTCCGGGATGGAATTGAAGTCAATTATGCGACAATCCGTGTCGGTAGCGGTACGATGATGTTAACGGGAACGGGTTTAAATGGCACTAACGATAATGTCGGTCTTGTTTTGAACGGTGCGACGCTAGAAGCAACAGACGGTACGATTTCCCTTTCGGGAACGGGAAACGGAACGGAAAATAGAAATGTCGGAACGCTCGTTCAAGGGAGTACGATCGCGGCAACAAACGGGACGATCGCGATTTCGGGAACGGGAGGAAATGGGACGAACGACAATACTGGCGTTGCAATTCGAGGGAGTAGCAATGTCGCCGGAGAACGCATTGAGATTACGGGAACGGGTAGCGGTAGCGGTGACAAAAACCGGGGCATCAATTTAGAAGACAGTACCCTAGCGACGACTAGCAATAACTTGTTGTTAACGGGAACTGGAAGCGGGGGAGTTGATGGCAACTTTGGCGTTTTTGTCATGGGAACGACGATCGCTTCGGAAGGTGGCGAACTCAGGGTGACGGGAACGGCGACAGGTTCGGGAGTGGAAAACCAAGGGGTATTTTTACAGTCGGGAAGTAGCGTCACTAACACCACTGGCATTGTTGCCGTTGAGGGCACGGCTAGCAACGATGATGGTATATTTGTAGGGGGGTCGATCGCTTCGGAAACTGGGACGATCGATCTGATGGGAATGGGTGACAACTTCGATATTTTCTTGGCAGATAGTGGTTCTCTCGGTTCCGATCGCGGTGCGATCGCGGTTTCGGGATCGACTTCGGTGGGAATGACAGCGTTGCAACCCCCAACCGCAGAAATGCTATCATTTAATGGATCTCTATTTGCCCGCAGCGATCTCGATTTTACTAGCAACAATGGCGAAGTTGTCTTCAATGGCGAGATTTCTAGTAGCAATGCCGATCTCATTCTCAATGGTGGCGACAACGGCTTCACGTTTAACGATGCGGCAAACGTTGCCACTCTCACTGCCAACAGTAGCAGTGTGACTCAGTTTAACAGCAATCAGAACCTCGATCGCCTGGTGACAGATGCCGCCGGAAGCACGCAGTTAAATGCTAATATTACGACCAGTGGCGATCAGATCTATAATGATGCTATTATCGTTAACAGCAATATTCTTCTCGATGCCGGGGGAACGCTGCAATTTGCCGATGCTGTCACTGGAAGCGGTATTCTCACGGCTAACAGTAACGAGTTTGTCGGGAACAGTTTCGATGTCGGCAGTTTGGATGTGACTTCGCAAACCACGATCGCGATTTCTGGGGCGATCGCCTCTCCAGGAGATATACAATTGAATGCGAATACTACACTGACGGCGGGAACAATTGCCGCCGAAAATGTCACCTTAGAAGCGGGTGGCGATGTTGAAGTCACCTCCATCAGTACGGAAACCGCCACATCGGGGGGCACTGTAAACATTACCACCGGACAGTTTTTTCGGGCAACAGGCAGCTTTACGGCAACCGATGGCGAAACTGCCAGCATTTCTACTCAGGGAACGGCAAACGGTGCGATAACGATCCGTCATGGCGGCAACGGAACCACTCCCTTCGCGGTGGGAAGTGCGGCAACGAACGGAACGGCGGCGAGTCTGCGAACCGGAAGCGACGCGATCGCCAATGACTCGTTTCTCTTCACTCACACCCAAGGCAACATCGCCATTATCTCCGTCGATCCGCCATCGCCATCGCCGTCGCCGTCTCCCTCTCCTTTACCATCCCCGTCACCCGAACCGGATCCAGATCCCGATCCAGTGGTGGAGGAACCGGAACCCGATCCCGATCCCGTTGTCGTTGTCGATCCCATCGTCATTCCCGACAATCCCGATCCGACGATCGTTCCCGATCCGGAACCCGAAGTCGAACCCGTTAGCGTTCCTGTTGTCGATTCTATTGACATTGAGATTCCCGAAATCGATATTCCCGAACCTGTCGAACCCGTTAGCGTTCCCGTTGTCGATTCTATCGACATTGAGATTCCCGAAATTGACATCCCCGAACCCGTCGAACCCGTTAGCGTTCCCGTTGTCGATTCGATTGACATCGAGATTCCTGAAATCGACACTCCCGAAGCAGAACCCGAACCCAAACAACCCCTTGTCGCTGTCGAACCCGATCGCGATCCTGGGGTGACGATCG
>CAKZKB010000630.1 GCA_937121005.1 uncultured cyanobacterium
TGGGCAAGCCGATATAGTCTTTAAACCGTCCGGGAATGGGACGGAAGGCATCGTGAACCACAGCCAAGGCTCGGTAACAATCGTCTTTGCTGTTGACGATGATGCGAATGGCCGCAATGTCGAAAACTTGGTGAAATTCTTTTTGCTGGCGCAGCATCTTTTGATAGATGCCGTAAAGATGTTTGGGGCGACCGTTAATATCGCGATCGCGCACGCCAATGGCATCGAGTTTGTTCTCGATGGTGACAATGGTTTCGGTGAGCCGATGTTCGCGATCGGCTCGTTTTTCGGCCACTAAAATCTGAATGCGGCGATATTCTTCCGGTTCGATATATTTAAAAGATAAGTCTTCGAGTTCCCACTTAAAGCGACCGATCCCCAAACGGTTCGCCAGAGGAGCGAATATCTCGCGGGTTTCTAGGGCAATGCGCCTTTGTTTGTCGGCGGCCAAATGCTCTAGCGTCCTCATGTTGTGGAGGCGATCGGCGAGTTTGACAACAATGGCTCGCACGTCGCTAGCCATAGCCACAAACATTCGCCGAAAGTTTTCTGCTTGGCGTTCGGTTTTGCTAGAAAAATTGAATTTCGATAGCTTTGTAACCGCCTCGACCATGTGCCGAACTTCCTCACCGAAGCGTTCTTCAATTTCGTCGGGGGTGACGGTGGTATCTTCAACAATATCGTGCAAAAATCCGGCCGCGATCGTGCTAGCAGACCCCCCTAAATCTCGCAACAGTCCGGCGACGGCCACGGGATGGTTGATGTAGGGTTCTCCCGAAGCCCGACATTGCCCTTCGTGGAGGCGATAGGCGAACTCGAACGCCCGACAGACGAGATCGTTATCCGCCGCAGACGCATGGGGATCGCCTTCGGCCAAGCAGGTGGACAGCCAGGGGGGAAGGTCGATGTCGTACTTGCAGGTAGATGCGGTTGAGATCATAAGCGGTGGCGTGATGGCGACAAGAGTAGAAAATTAGGATAGTATGTTTTGGGAGCCTTGCGAGCCGTTCGTCTGTATCGCACAATACCGAGATGGCAGCGATCGCCCTTTTAGCGACGACGGCGCGAACGACGGACGCGATCGCGTTTGCATCCTCAAAGCCCAGCCCAACGGCGAACTTACGCTTGAGGGTAGCGCAATTTTTACCGCGATCGAAGCAATCGACGGTTTTTCTTTAAATTTTGTGAAGAGCGTTTGCTACCTATTCTACCAACACTCACAGGGAAATTGACAAGTGATGTCACCCGATCTCTACCGAGAAAGTTATCAAATCTTGAAAAATCGCCTGCACCAACTCGATGCACGGGTGGCAGGCCCGGAGGCGGACGGTACGGCAGTTGTCCGAGAAGCGAACGCCATCCAACAAGAATTTAGCGATCGCCTGCTTGCTATTCCTCTCGACGACATGGAGAGTCCGCAAGTTTCCCATTTTCAGTCTCTTCGCACGGAAACCCACAAACAATTGCGCTTGCTGGCTACAGATGCGGCGTTTTGGCGATCGGCGAAGCAACCGGAAACGCGATCGCAACGACAGCAACAACTCCGCGATCGCTTGCAAACTTTAATCGGGTATTGCGAAGCAGCCGCAGGTGCAGTTTAGAGGATTTCTTCGGGATCGACACCCAGTTCGAGCAAGCGTTGGGCTAGACGATCTGCCCGTTCTTCGGGCGAGAGGACTAACTTCCCATCGGGCAAGAAAAACCGCAGTTGTCCTTCGTAAATGCCCAAGTACAATTCTAGCACTTCACTCCACAACCAACCGCGCTCGTTGGGAGCGATGGGTTCGTATTTTCCCGCCATCAACCGGAATCCGGCAAACTCGATAGTTTGCGGCGAAAACCAAACATATTCGGGGGTGCGAAACCGCGTTTGGTAGAGCTCTTTTTTTAAGCCGCGATCGATGTTTTCGGTACTCTCAGACAGCAGTTCGAGGATAAAATCGGGATAGCGTCCGCCTTCGTGCCAGACGACCCAGGACGATCGTTCTCGCGGTTCTACATCTTTAACGACGAACAAATCGGGGCCGCGAAAGTCGCGATTTTTTATCTGTTCTTCGCTAAAGTAAACGGTCAGGTTAGCCCCCAGAAAAATATCGTCTCGACCTCGCAACAACCACTCGATACAAGCCATCAGTAAGGCAAGTTGGTTGTAATGTGCGGGAGTTTCCATCTGCGGTTCGCAACTTTCTAGGCGGCTGACATCGGGCATCAATTCCGCTAACTCTTCAACGGTGGAGACCATGATACCTCGTGGAGAAGGGGGACGTTAACTTAATTGTAGCACATTTTAGGGTACACAGAAACCCGGTTTCTTGTCCATAGCCAGACTCAATTCAAATTTATCCTTTGAGAAACCGGGTTTCTGGCGATCGCCTGACTGGTTTCGCACGTTTTAGTAGGGTGGGATGTCGATACTGACATTCCAACGCTCTAGAGTAATTCCCACTGTTTGTTCTAAACGGGTCAGGGCGTTCAAATAGGAAATGGTAGCATTTAGTTCTTGGTTTTCGGCTGCAATTAAATCGTTTTCAAACCGAGCAATCTCAATGAGCGTCACTCCCTCGAGTCCCAAACGCAATTTTTCTCGTTCGTTGTCGAGTTGTTCCTGTGACAGTTCTCGGGCTCGTCGTGCGAGTTCTAGCTGGCGAAAATTGCTTTCGATATCTCGAACTTGGTTTTGAACGTCGATCGCCAAGTCTTGACGGCGATCTTCGAGGGTATTTTCTAAGGTTCGCAATCGGTTTTCGCTACGAGAAACATTCAGTTCGCGGCGATCGTCCCCAAAAAATTCTTGTCGCAAAACTAATTCAGCCCGCCAGTCTTCGCTTTCGGTTTGTAAGCCATCTAAATTGTTGTTGTAACCGACTCGCAAACTTAAGTCCGGGCGACGCGCATCTCGGACGAGTAATAAGTTCCAGTCGGCGACGCGGTAGCTGGCGAGTTGTTGTAAATAACTGGTATTATTTTCTAAGGCAATGTCGATGAGAGTATTTACATCCAGATCTGGGGCTGCGATGGTAGACGGATCGGGAATTTCGCTGGCGACTAAGGGAACATCGCGCTCGATATCGAGAATGCGAATTAAATCTAATCGCGTTTGTTCCAAGCGATTTTGCGCGTTCACTAAGTCAACGCGACGGTTAGCGACTTGGGTTTCGGGAACGATGAGATCGACTCGAGCGCGTCGTCCAGCTTCGATGAGGGCTCGAGTAAATTCTAATTGACGGAGGGCTTGTTCTAGAGCATTTTCTTGAATCTCTAGGGCTTTTTGAGCTTGTACCAAATTGCGGTAGGCAAAAATGGTACGCGCGATCGTATCAA
>CAKZKB010000631.1 GCA_937121005.1 uncultured cyanobacterium
ACGGATAAAAATTGAGCCTTCATCGACAACCGCACCCCATTCTAAACCATCGGGCCGCAATGCGATCGCACTTTTCTCGGATGTCAACGGTCTGCGGGAGGAGAAGAGACCATACGGCCATTTTCATAATACATCAACAAATCGCGATCGCCTAGATCGCTAAAGGTCAGATCGTATTCGTGCCCGGCTAAGTTGGCGATCTCGTAACTGAGAAGTCGGGGTAATTCGTTGGCGTAGGGGGGAAATTCGATGATATTTGCGGAGGGATCGGACATTTCGATGTGATAGGTTTGGCGATCGCTAGGGGTGACGATCGTCTCTGTTTCTTCAGTTTTAATAGCTGCCAGGGCCACAACTTTGAGTAGGGGCCGTTCGTCGCGGGGGATTTTTTTAATATGAAAAAGATGGTAGGCGTTGGCTAAGCCACTGCGAAATATATAGGCATCGTCGAGACTGTCGGGAAGGCTGACAATAAAAACGCGATCGTATCCAGCTAAACCGTCTAAAGTTTCGATGACGCTGCGGGCAACATTTCCGGCGTTTTCCCACCGTTGGTTGAGGTGATATAAAGAGGTTCCCCAAAATAAAAATAGGCAGGTATAAACCAGGAAAACGGTTTTCAAATTGCGGCAGATCGAGACAATGACAATGGCACTAACTATCGCTGCAAATACAGAAGAAAAGTAGAGAAAGCGTTCGCCACTGGTACTATATGTCGCAATGCCGATATTGATGCCTGGGAGAAAGGCAATAATAGAAATGGAAACTAACAAAGCAAGCAATAATGGCATTTGCAAGGCGCGATCGCGCCAGTATCGATAGACACTCAAAACGAGTAACGCACAGAAAATAACGAAAGCGATTTCCCAAAACCTCGGCCCGATAAATTCCATCGGCGGGAAAAAGGTACGTCCGATATGTCGAATGAAGTTGCGGGAGATAAAGTTAAGATCGCTATTGAGATGGATTTCTTTCCCGTAGCCGCCGACAAAGAGTTGCAGTCGCCAAAAGCGCAAGCCGAGATAGAGAAGAAAGACGATACCGTAAGCACCAGAAACGATAAGCGATCGCCTCAGATTATTTTTCTTATATTCTGCCAAGCCAAGATAAATTTGGTGCAGAAAAACAATGGCGGGAAAGATAAAGACAGACTCTTTTGCTAGCAAACCAAACAGAAACAGCACCAAAGAGGCACAGAAAAGATAGACTCGACGCGATCGCGTCCATTGCAAGTAAACGACGAAGGCACAAAGGGAAAATAAAACCGCAATTAAATCCGATCGTCCGGCAATCCAAGCCACTGATTCGCTGTGACAGGGAATCAGAAGAAACGTCAATCCCGATAGATAGACGATGGCTTTTTTAATGCGATCGCTGAGGTCAAACTCTCTTATCAATTTTTGGCTGACAATGCCGACTAAAACCGCATTGGCAATATGAATTCCCAAATTAGTCAGATGGTAGGGAACAGGATTTAAACCAGCCGTGATATAATTAAAATAGAGTGTTACCGAAACCATCGGCCGAAAGAAAATGTTGCCTCGCGCCCCCAGTGCCATCGGCCCGAGTCCTTTAACCGAAAAGACTTGATCGAAATCGTCCGCTAAAAAGAAGCCGTGCAGCAAAGGCGAAAAAACAGCGCCGACTCCTATAGCGAGAACGGCGATAATAACTGTATAAATAACGATCGTCGGAAACTTGTTTTTCATTGAAAATCGCTTTTAGTAAGTTCGATCGAGGACGATCGCGCCTTATCCTGACAATAGAAAGCAACCGAATATCGCTGCTAAACAATATAGAATTGTTCGTGCGGCGATCGCCAGAATTCGCTACAATCAGATTAGTCGATGGAGGTTGCGATCGCCGCCTCCGCTTGCTTTGATGCCCACATGAGTGCAGATCGCTATTCTATCCTAAACCCAGTCCGATC
>CAKZKB010000632.1 GCA_937121005.1 uncultured cyanobacterium
GGAAACGACTCGGAGTGCTGCCAAGGCCAAAGTTCCTAGCAGTAGGCGAGAGCGCTGCCTATCTTGGACAACTGTAGCTGCCCCAAGGGTAGAGTGCCGGACAAGGAAGCCGCCATTCTACTGCTTAGCAGTGAATCGTCGGAGCGTTCACTGGGGAGTTGCTATCCCATTTTCTAAAAAGGATATTTCTATTATTGGAGATCGTCGGTTGTCACCACTGCTTCGACGCGAACTTTACGAGCGCGATCGTCGGCTTCTGTCACCGCCCAACGTAAGGGTTCGCCTCGCTTTTGCAGTTCGGACGCGATCGCGTTTTGCAATTCTTGCGGCGATTCTTGGCAGTCAATTTCGGCAGTAATAAAGTGTGTTGTCATATCAATGAACAATGAGCAATGAACAATGAGCGGGGAGTTGGGGAATTAGGGGATTGAGGAGATGGGGGAATAATCAGTGACCAGTGACCAGTTTTAAGAGGGGGAGAGGGGGAGACAAGGGGACAAGGAGAAATTAATATTTATCCTTCATTCTTGAAACCTCACCCCTAATACCTAATACCTAAAACCTAATACCTCATTTAAGATTGTCCGAACTGGCGTTGGTAGACATCTTCTTCCTTTTCCGTTTCAATTTTGAGATCGGAACGGGGATAGGAAACACACAGCAGGGCGTATCCTTCGGCTTGCAACTCCGGGCTGACTCCCATGCCGTCGCTTTGGTCTACTTGGCCTTCTAAAATTTTAGCAGCGCAGGTGGTACAGACTCCCGCTTCGCAAGAACTCGGTAAGTCGAGTCCGGCGGCGTTGGCGACTTCGAGAATTTTACGATCGTCGGGAACTTGTAGGACGTGGGTTTGCCCTTGATGGTGAAATTCGACAGTGTAAGTAGCGGACATAAAACGCGATCGAAGGGGAACTAAACTTGACTCTATCTATCGGTCGTCTCTAAACTACCATGATTTAGGGCGATAACTGTTGGCGCATGGCTTCGGCGCGATCGCGGGCAATTTCGCTGTTGCGACGGTACACCACAGCGCGATCGCGGGCGATTTCGTACCCTTGATGGTCTTCGGGCACTTTTTCCATCAAATTGGCGGCACGCTGCCACTGAGCCGCCAAATCGAGCCACTGAGCGCGTGTTTGGGCGGTCTGGCCGGCCATGGAGGCTTCTTCTGCGGTGCGGACTGCTTCGGCGAAGGGATCGGCTTTTTCCATTTCTTCTGGTGTCGTTCTCAGAGACGGAAGGCGATCGGAAACTGCGTTTGTCCGTTGTAGCGCCCACCAGCCCCCTAACAAGACGAGTAGGGTCAACCCGACACCGCCCAAGATCCCGACCCAAAATTGATGGTTTTTAGGGCGCAGAGGAGAAGAAACGGGGAGTTTTTTCGGGAGGGGGACGATCCGCTTTTTGGCACTGCGAGGCCCGAACAAGCGTCGCAGTAGGTTGGGGCGACGCACGGCGATCTGTTCGCTCCATAGCAGTTGGTTGTCGGGATCGCGGCGGATCTCGTCGAACCATAATAGCTGTTGTTCGCGGGTGATGCGGCTGTTGATTTTGGCGCGGCGGATGTTGCGCGGGGCCAGTTCTTCTAAGATGGAACGGACGCGCTCGACAAGGGACGATCGCTCTAAGTTGTCGGCGCTGGGGGACTCGCACAGCAGTTGTAGGATACCGCGATCGAGCACCGCCCGCGTCCGCACGCCCACTTCGGCCAGGCGATCGTTGAGCACTTGAACGATGGCCGCGACGCTGCCTTGGCGGGCCTGTTGGGCAATATCGTCAGCCGGATCTTTCATGGGCGCAAGTCGTGACGGTCGGCTTATATATTAAACTAATTTCGCGATCGGGGGGGTAGAAACTCGGATCGGGGGTAAAAGTGGATCCAGGGGGCGATGGGGGTTGAACGCGATCGGGAAAGGGGGTATAGTATCAAGAAGCAGTTTTTTATTATTCAGGAGGCAACAACTAACTATGTCCGATAGAACAATTTACGATTGGATACAACGTGAAGTCCAAGATATTGCTTTCGAGTGGGATGTTACTGAAGATCGTGCATTTCAAGTCTGGTGCTTATATTATGTTCACCAAATCGATTTAGAAGATGCTTTTGCCAACTCAGACACAAAAGGAGGAGCAAGTGGAGGAGATGGTGGATTAGATGGATGGTATCAGGATAACTCTGCCAAAGAGTTTCATTTGTGGCAATGTAAATGGCGTAGATCTTATAAAGGAACCAAATTTAAATTTTCAGAAGATCCGGCAAGAGAAGCGAAAAAAGCCTTAGAAAAACTTCTGGACTTTGAACAGGCTGCTAAGCATGGCGAAAAGTTTGTTAAAGTTGCCGTAGAACTTCAAGATGCCATTGAAAGTGATTATAAAATTGTTATTAATGTGGGATTGGGAGGTTTGATGTCAAGCCCCGCTCAGAGTAAATTTAAGCAGGCAATTCTCATCCTATCTAAAGACAAAGATCTTCCCATATCCTGGGAATTTTGGGATTTAAACCGTTTTCGAGCAGAAAATGAGGAAAGACATCCTGGCTCGGAAACCCTGGAAGATAAATGGGTCTATTTTTCTCTTCAAAGTCCCAAAGTTATTCACATGAATAGTGACGATCCTGTTCTACCTAAAGAATGGGAAGTGATTGTAGCGAGTTTAAATGGAAAAAGATTAGGACAAACAGCCTCTTCTTTAGGATCTAAACTGTTTAGTTTAAATGTAAGATTTGCTTTAAATTCTAACAAAAAAATAAAAAATATCCGAGAATCATTTAACGACCCCAATGATTCTCAATACTTCTGGCTATACAATAATGGGATTACTATGTTGTGCAATGATTTTGAGATTGTAAAATCAAAAAATTCACAAGTAATGCCAAAAATAAAAGTCAAGAACCCTCAAATTGTTAACGGATGTCAGACTGTTAATATATTCAAGAAAAATCAGGATAAATGTACAGACTGTCCTTCGGTGCTAACTAGAATTATCAAGGCTCCTAGTAACGAGGAAGGTAAAAAATATGCAACTTTTATCGCAGAAAATACAAATACTCAAAATCCCGTATCTTTGCGGGATCTTCGTAGCAATGATTCGGTTCAGAAAAAGCTTCAAGCTGCTTTCGATCGTCTCGATCCTCCCTGGTTTTACGAGCGTAAAAGGGGAGAAGTAGCTACTTTAAATGCTGCACAAAAAGCTAAATATACTCATCGAAGGAAGACTAGAAAGATAACAATGGAAGAATTAGGTCAATCTTGGAGGATGATGTCCAATCGTCCTTCTGATGCTATCATGGCGAAAGAAGATGTCCTTAAGGAAGGAAAAGAGGAACTTTATAGTCAGATTTTCGATCCTACTCGTCCTGCTGCAAAATATCTTTTCGCATATTCGCTATTTACTGCATATAACGATTTTTGGTACAAAGGGAACTACGATCGTATTCGACAAATTGCAGAAGAAGATTTTCCAGATAGCCTTTTCATGCAAATAAAAAGTGCAAAAAGGCAAGTTGTAGCTTATTCTGTATCATTAACTGCCTGGGGGTTCACCAATGAAAATATATCTAATTTAACATTAGAAGATGCCAAGTTAGGATTAAAACTACTTGAGAATTTTGACGAAAATTTCAAGTGGTGGAATTTTCTTTTGATCCAGTCATTTATGGATCTCTTAAACTCTTGTAATGCAGATGAAAATTATCCTGGGATTAAACAAACATTAGAAAAACCTAGCTATGGAGCCTTAGAAAAGCTAAAGAAACCAATCAAACGTGCTGCGAAAATGAGTAAAACTTCACTGCGAAGTATTATTGTTGGTGAAGCAGATGTTGAACCGTAAAAAGTAGCAGATCTATTGTCTCGCTACAATGATTTTTTGAAAAAGCCAATAATGGAGATGACAATGAGTGACTTTCAGACACAGCTAAATATTACAAAAGATACTTCTCCTGTCACTGAATTGGTGGATAGTATCAAAGTTTTGGAAACTGAAATTCAAGAATTGTACTGTTTGGATTCAATTCCTTGGGTCATTGGATATTCAGGAGGAAAAGATTCAACAGCAACGTTGCAACTTATCTGGTATGCTTTGTCCCAATTACCTGTCGAAAAGCGAACTAAAACAGTTCACATCATCACGACAGATACTTTAGTGGAAAATCCTATTGTATCTGCTTGGGTCAGTAATTCGCTTAAGCAAATCGACACAGAAGCTGAGGTTCAAAATTTACCTTTTGAAACCCATTTATTGCATCCCGAGTTGACGAACACATTTTGGGTAGGTTTAATTGGGAAAGGTTATCCACCACCTCGCAGCAAGTTTCGATGGTGCACCGAACGTCTAAAAATCAGCCCATCTAATCGTTTTATTCGTGAGGTCATCCGAAACAGTGGGGAAGCTATTTTAGTTTTAGGAACGCGCAAAGCTGAAAGCAGCAAACGGGCTGCAAGGATGAAGAAGCTAGAAGCTAAGCGAGTTCGCGCTCACCTGAGTCCGAATATGAACTTGCCCAATTCTTTAGTTTATAGTCCTATTGAAGACTGGAGTAACGATGAAGTTTGGTTGTATTTAATGCAATGGTCAAATCCTTGGGGATACAGTAACAAGGACTTGCTTACTATGTATCGAGGAGCAAGCGCGGACAATGAATGTCCGTTAGTTGTTGATACAACGACTCCTAGCTGTGGTAGTTCTCGGTTTGGTTGTTGGGTCTGTACGCTAGTAGATAGCGATAAGTCTCTATCCGCTATGATCCAAAACGATCGAGAAAAAGAATGGATGGAGCCTTTATTAGAATTACGGGCTGAACTCGATTCTAAAGAGAATCGAAAGCGGCGCGACTTCCGGCGCAGGAATGGCAAGGTTCAGTTTTACGAACGCAATATTCAAGGAGAGGTTTCTGTTGAACCGATTCCAGGCCCCTTCCTCAAGGAAGCTCGTGAAGATTGGTTGCGGCGGCTTCTGACAGCGCAAAACTTGCTTCGCCAAAATGCACCTAAAGAAATGGGAAAACTTACCTTAATTACGCAGGAAGAGCTCAGCGAAATTCGTCGAATTTGGTTAGAGGAACGACACGAATTCGATGACAGTTTGCCCCGCATTTACGAGGAGGTGACGGGGGAGAAGTTTGTCGATCCTCGCCCGGACGCGGGTAATGCTTTGCTAGGCTTGGATGAATGGCAAGTGCTCGAGGAAATTACTGAGGGCGATGAGATGTACCTGGAATTGATGGCGAAACTTCTCGATACCGAACGCCAGTTTAAGGTGATGACACGACGACTGGGAATTTACGAAGCCCTGGAGAAGTGCTTTGAGACGAGTTCGCGATCGAAGGAAGAAGCGATCGCCCACGCCCACCGCAAGCGGGAGTTCAAAAAAGCCGCCGAAGCAGGCGACGTGAAGAAGATCCAGCAGCTAACCTGGGCGAACCTGAAGTACAGCGACCCCGATCGCCCCTCCTAACCCCAAACTGGCCCCGGTTTTGTAAAGTTTTGTTACAGTTTCAGGGAATTCCCGTAAAAAACGGCGTTTTTTACAGATAGAAGAATAGAAGGCTAAATCTACCGTAGGGATGTTGAGCGTAGCATGGGATCTCAGACGATCGCCAAAAGAGAGTGACATTCTTTCGGCTGTCCACCTCTGGGGCCACTTCTCAATAGTCGGTGTTAGCTTATCTATAGGGTTGCGAGGTATATCGCCAGGCCGCGGCCGGTGTCAAGCCTTCAATCCAACTAAATCCCCTCAAGCGCGAGCCTGCTAGACGAGCCAACTAGCTCGTTCGTTGTTCGAGGGTCGTAGTGATGACGAACATGAGTGGATGTCCGCCCGCAGATGGGCGGATTTTTTTTGGGATCATCCCGTCACCAGCACCAAGTTATCGCGATGGACGACGGTTTCTGCGCCCCGATCGCCTAAAATCGCGGCAATGTCCTCCGATCGCCGCCCGCAGATCTTGTCCAACTCTTCCCGAGCGTAGTTAACGATCCCCCGCGCCACCTCCACACCGCCTGCATTTTTGGCGCACAGTTGCACTGCGTCGGCACTGTGAAACTGGCCTTCGACGGCGGCGATCCCCACTGCTAGCAAGGATTTCCCCTGTTCGCAGATGGCTTTAACGGCCCCATCGTCGAGATAGAGTTTGCCGGCCGGAACCAGGCCGTAGGCGATCCAGCGCTTGCGGGCATTGACGGCCCGATCGCGGGCCTCGAATTGAGTCCCGATCGCGGCCCCTTGCAAAATTTTCTCGATATTGTTCGGCTGGCGACCGGCCGCGATCGCGGTACGAACGCCCGTATCGGTGGCAATCCGGGCCGCGGCGATTTTGGTGGCCATGCCCCCGGTGCCCCAAGTGCTTCCGGCGCTGCCAATTTGCAAGGCTTCTAATTCTTCAAGGTTAGAAACGCGATCGAGGGGGACGGCGTTGGGATCGCGGCGGGGATCGGCGCTGTAGAGGCGATCGACATCCGTGAGTAAAAATAACCAGTTGGCCTCCACTAAGCTGGCGACGAGGGCGCTGAGGGTGTCGTTATCGCCGAAGCGCAACTCCTCGGTAGCAACGGTGTCGTTTTCATTGACAATGGGGATGACTCCCCAGCGCAGCAGTTCGGCGAAGGTGTTGTAGGCGTTGATGTAGCGGTGGCGATCGACGAGATCGCTGCGAGATAGCAAGACTTGGGCGATGGGTTGTTTGAGGGTGGCGAACAGATCGTCGTACACTCGCATCAAGCGTCCCTGACCGACGGCGGCGGCGGCTTGTTTTTGGGCTAGGGTGCGGGGGCGTTCTTGCAGTCCCAAACAGCCGCAACCCACACCAACGGCCCCCGAGGTGACTAAAATCACCCGATGTCCCTGGGTTCGCAGTCGCGTCAGGGTTTCGACTAGGGCGGCGATCGTCGAGATCGCCAGGTTGCCCGTTTCGGCATCCGTGAGGCTGGACGTACCAATTTTAACGACGATCGTCTGTAGTTTCATCTCTCAATTTCTACACTCGATTTGCAGCAGTTGTCGTGCGCTTCTGTGGCAATTAGGATACTCGAATCTGACGGCACGCGATCGTTTCTTGACCGTTTCCCAGTGAGTATAAAGACTCATCGCGCTCGCAAAAATAAGATGTAGCGAGCGATACAGAGCGATCGCCTTCTACCCCCAGATAGATTTCGATCGCGTCAATGGGTTGACAGTCTTTGGAACAATCTGTAACAATTCCTACAGTGTCAAATCGTTCATCTCTTCACGCCACCCCATAAGTCCGTGAAGGGACGGAAGTAGGGAGAGCCACCCGAAGGAACGCACCGCAAAATAACGCTATCACTATTAGGAAGATCGTTATGGTGCTTTTACCGTTTTTAACTGCTCTTGCTCTCGCTGCGATCGCTTGCTGCTTGTACGTCAACGTTGGCGAAGAAATGATTAAAGTTGGCGCGGGGATTGTCGCGATCGTCTGCGGCTTGTTATGCTTGTTCTTT
>CAKZKB010000633.1 GCA_937121005.1 uncultured cyanobacterium
GGGGGATGGGGAGAAACCAAGATTCATCCTTCATCCTTCTAACTTCATCCTTGAGACCTCGCACCTAGTGGTTGTTCGTTGTTACAGTAGGCATCGTAGGATGGTGTCGCTGGGCAGGCTCGGATTCGATTTCGCTACACGGAGGAACATCGCTCGTGGCCAAACAACTCAAACTTATGGCAAACGATCGCGTCATTGCAACGGCGTTGCACTCAGAGATGCAGCAATCGTATCTCGAGTATGCCATGAGCGTCATTGTCGGGCGGGCGTTACCCGATGCCCGCGACGGGCTCAAACCCGTCCACCGCCGGATTATTTACGCCATGCACGAGTTGGGGTTGATTCCCGATCGCCCCTATCGCAAATGCGCCCGCGTTGTCGGTGACGTACTCGGGAAATATCACCCGCACGGCGACCAAGCGGTCTATGATGCTTTGGTACGCATGGTACAAAGTTTTTCCAGTCGCTATCCGTTACTGGCGGGGCACGGGAACTTCGGGTCGATCGATAACGATCCGGCCGCGGCCATGCGGTACACGGAAACCCGACTTTCGCCTGTGGGGAACGAAGCCTTGCTGACGGAAGTGGGCGAGGCGACGGTGGATTTTCTGCCCAATTTCGACAATTCGCAGCAAGAACCCGTCGTTTTACCCGCCCAGTTGCCGATTTTGTTGCTCAATGGCAGTTCGGGAATTGCGGTGGGGATGGCGACAAACGTGCCGCCGCACAATTTAAATGAGGTGGTCAAAGGGTTAATTGCCCTCATCGATCGCCCGGATTTGTCCGACGAGAAACTGTTTGAAATTATTCCGGGGCCGGACTTCCCCACTGGGGGCGAAATTGTCGGCACGGATGGCATTCGCGAAGCCTATACGAGCGGTCGCGGTAGCATTACGGTGCGCGGCGTGGTGCAAACTGAAGAAATTCAAACGGGGCGCACGCGGCGATCGACCCGCACGGCTTTAATTGTCAGCGAGTTTCCCTATCAAGTCACTAAATCGAGTTGGATCGAAAAGGTGGCGGGGTTGGTGAACCAAGGCAAAATTGAGGGGATTTCTGACATTCGCGACGAAAGCGATCGCGAAGGAATTCGGGTTGTTATCGAGTTGAAACGGGAAGCGAACCCGCGCCGAGTGTTGGGGCAACTGTACAAACAAACACCTCTGCAACACAATTTTGGAGCCATTTTCTTGGCACTGGTAGACCAACAACCGCGTCAGTTGAGCTTGCGCCAATGCTTGCAGGAATTTCTCGATTTTCGCGAGCGAACGCTGATTCGGCAGTATCGCAACGAGTTAGAGAAAACCGAAGATCGGCTGCATTTGTTGGAGGGGTTGCTAACGGCGCTGTCCAATTTAGACGACATTATCGACATCCTTCGCAATGCCCCAGACGGGACGACGGCGAAGGGCGAATTTAAGTCTCGGTTCAATTTTAGCGATGCCCAAGCGAATGCCATTTTAGCCATGCCCATGCGTCGGCTGACAGGGTTAGAACGGCAAAATTTGCAGGCGGAGTTTGACGAACTCGTTCAGAAGCGCGATCGCCTGCGTCAGCTACTCGACGATCGCCACGAGTTGCTCAAATGTTTGAAAAAAGAACTGCGATCGCTGGCACGTAAATTTGGGGACGATCGCCGCACGAAAATCCTCGATCGCGCCCCCACTAGCGGTCAGAAGTCGGGCGGTTCGACCAGCAAAAGCGATGCCAAATCGGTCTTGCCTTTACCTCCGGTTGAAGATCGAGAAGTGGTGGTCGAATTGACCCAAAAAGGCTACGTTCGCTTGCTGTCACCTTCGGCATGGGAAAAACAGAAAAACACCGATTTGCCAACGGCGATCGATCCTAGCGAAGATTTCGGCATTCGTTCCTATTCGACGCGGACGCAGCAAGATTTGTTAGTGCTGACGCGGCGCGGGAAAGCCTACTCGGTGAAAATCGCTGACATTCCCGAAGCATCGGGTCGCAATGCCAAAGGCGTACCGTTGGTGAGCCTTTTACCGCCATCGGCGATTGAGGGAACGGACGCGATCGCGGCCTGTTTTTGCCGCGCTGACTATCCCGAAACCGAGTTTTTAGTGCTGCTATCAGAAGCCGGACGCATCAAACGGTTGCCGCTTTCTGAATGTGCCAGCATGACGGCGCGAGGGGTGACAGTTTTGAAATTGAAGGAGGACGATCGCCTGTTAAATGCTGCTGTTGTCAAGGACAAACAAGATGCCATTATCGCCACCACTGGCGGGCGAGTTTTGCGCTTCCCGGTTGACGACGAACAGGTTCCCGTGTTAGGCCGAACGGCGCAAGGCTATCAAGCGGTGCGACTGCGAAAACAAGAGGCGATCGCCAGTTTTGTTTTAGCGTGTCCCGACGATAATTTGTTGTTGGTTTCTCACCTCGGTTATGGCAAACAATTACCGACAAAATCTTTGCGATCGGCCCGTCGCGGGGATATTGGAGTACAAGCGATGCGGTTTGCGAATAAAGACGATCGTCTTGTGGGGGTTGAGGTGGTACAACCCAAGTCGGAACTGCTATTATTAACCAGTCGCGATCGCTTTTTGCGCTTGCCGTTTGCGGCTGCAACGGTGGCGAAACGGGATACGACGGGCGATCGACTCAAGGGGTTGAGTGCGAAAGAAACGGTTGAGGAGGTGTCAGCGCGATCGCGTTAGAAGGGTTAGGGGCAAACCAAGTTTGCCCTTACGGTATTTGTAGATTTGTAGGGGCTAAGCATTCACACCAGTTAGCGAACGATTCTACCGATAACTAAACATGGTGAATGCTTCGCCCACCCAGGCGATCGGGAAGGGGGAACTTCCAAGTCTCGTTTCAATCCCTGATAGGGATTATAGCAGGTTGCGAGGGAGCAATTTTACAGGCATGACCATCACCCAATCGTTTCAATCCCTGATAGGGATTATAGCAGGTTGCGAGTGTAAAGGATGGCTAACCCGTCTAGATATATACATGGTTTCAATCCCTGATAGGGATTATAGCAGGTTGCGAGCATTCCTGAAAAGCCCGCCGAACCCATAGCAGAGGAAGTTTCAATCCCTGATAGGGATTATAGCAGGTTGCGAGCCTGGACGAAACAGGCCACAGACGTATTAGGGATTTCCCGGTTTCAATCCCTGATAGGGATTATAGCAGGTTGCGAGGCCCGCCAATTGAAACATAGTGGTTATGCAGTTTTCAAGGTTCGGTTTCATCCATCTGCATCTACTATGGCATTTCAGCCATCGCTCTGTCAACCCCCCAAAATAAAAAAAGCCCAAAATCCTCTTCCTGACTAGATTTCAGCGATGTCATCCATCGGCTTCGCACGGCGATCGCGCCAAAAGTAGGCGGGGCGGGGGTTTGAGCCACCCAACGCCACCCCCCTGCAAATTACAACTACCGATTGCAAATTACAACTACCGATGGATGACGGAGACGACGATCGAAAACGCGCTAGGATAGAAAGTGACGAATTTGTGAAATACGATGGCTTCTGCTGCGACAACGCGAGAAATCGAAACCCTAGCGGCCGAAATTGGCGATAAAGTCTATATGGACATCGCCAAGTGGCATTTATACTTACAAGATGCCAAACTGCACGTTCCCCTCGCCGAACGATTTTACCCCATGCTAGAAAGCGGCGAACTCAGTCGATCGCGTCAACGGCGTGTTACAAGAAATGTCGGTGGCGATCGGGGGAGGAAAGCGAGACATCCCTTTAGTTGACTTAATTCCCTCGGCGGGGCAAGATCGACTGATGGAAACCCTCGAAGAATTTAAAGACCAACTGTAGGGGAAAGCAACATTGAAGTCACAAACAGAACGATTTCTCGATCGCGATCGCATCCGCAAGTATCTTCTCGCCGTCAGTTTTGGTAAAATCCCCCTCGATCGTCCTCAATTGCAGGAGGCGTTACGCTTTGCTGTTGACAACAGCGACCATCAACTTTTTGGAGTCTGCGCTGACAACTTCGAGATCGCGATCGCGTCCCTAATCAACTATACAACAGTCTTAGATTGTGCGCCACCCACACCCCTCGAACCCATTGCGGGGGTCGTTTATATCAAACACAATCCCCACGCCAATGTGTGCTACGCTAGCGAGTACGAAGGCAGAGATCGCGGCGTTCTCATTTCCTGTCAGTCTGCCGATCCCACCGGGATTAACGATACTTACGGTTACTTTCCTTTAGACTTATTTGCAACAGCCTAAACTGCTATGGTCGCTACTAGAAACTCGACGCAATTTTATACCTGGAACGGCTATCGCTGCGCCTACGAAATGCAGCGATCGTCCGAGTCTCGCGGCACTCCTCTACTGTTAATTCACCCCATCGGCGTGGGATTGTCCCGTCATTTTTGGCAGCGTTTTTGCCAGCAATGGCAGCAGTCGAATTGCCCCAACCCGATCTACAATCCCGACTTACTCGGTTGCGGCGATAGCGATATGCCCCGAATTGCTTATACGCCTGAAGATTGGGCTAATCAGTTACAATATTTTATCGAAACCGTTGTCAAAGTGCCTGTAATTGTAGTGGTGCAAGGAGCGCTATTTCCAGTGGCGATCGATCTGGCACTTCATGGGTCTAATTGGGTGCGCGGCTCGATCCTTGCCGGGCCGCCAGCATTGCCCGTAATGGCTAAAGAAGGCAACCCCAACGGACAAAAACTGATTTGGAATTTATTTTTCGGTACCCCTTTAGGAAATGGGTTTTATCGCTACGCGCGACGAGAGAAATTCTTGCGATCGTTCTCCGAACGCCAACTGTTTGCCCAGCCAGAAGATGTCGATCGCCCCTGGTTGGAGATGTTGCAAGCTGGCGCAGCGAACCCCGACAGTCGCTACGCCGTCTTCTCCTTTTTAGCAGGCTTCTGGCGGCGCGACTATCGAGAGGAAATGTCGCGCATTTCTCAACCGACGCTAGTGGTAATTGGCGAAGCCGCTTCGAGTATCAGTCGCGAAGGGAAACAAGACAACGCCGATCGCCGCCAAGACGACTACCGCCGAACGCTTCCCAATGGCGAAACGGTTGTCATTGAGGGGCGCAATGTTTTACCCTACGAAACGACAAACAAATTTGTAGACGCGATCGTTCCCTTTGTCACCCGCTTGGGGTAAAATATTCTGGCAACAACATCACCGATCCCATTGGGGGAGAATGCTATGCCCCGCACCCAACGTAACGACAACTTCATCGACAAAACCTTCACCGTCATGGCAGATATTATCCTCAAAATTCTGCCGACGGACAAGAAATCGAAAGAATCATTTGCTTACTATCGCGACGGAATGGCAGCGCAAGCCGACGGCGAATATGCTGAAGCCATGGAGAACTACGAAGAGGCATTGCGCTTGGAAGATAACGATACCGATCGCAGCTTTATCCTGTATAATATGGGCTTAATTCATGCTAGCAACGGCGAACACGAACGGGCGCTCGAGCTCTACGAACAAGCCCTCGATCTCAACCCGCAAATGCCCCAAGCCCTCAACAACATTGCCGTGATTTATCACTATCAAGGGGAACGCGCCAAGCAAGAAGGGAACGAAGAAACCGCCGAAGATCTGTACGACAAAGCGGCGAGTTACTGGAAAGAAGCGATCGCCATTGCCCCCAACAACTATATCGAAGCCCAAAACTGGTTAAAAACCACCGGGCGATCGAATATGGATGTCTATTTTTAATACCATTTTCCGAAAATAGTGTTACACTTCGGATTGGGCGAATGCCATAAACGCTGCGCGTAGGCTACGCCAAACGCCCCTACATCTAGATCCCCATCTGTTGCATTAATCCTGGAAATTGGTATACCCTCGAACGCGCAGTTAACCCCACAGGAGAAATTATGTCCATCGATCGCGAACAAGTCAAAAAAGTTGCCTTTCTCGCCCGCCTAGAACTGACGGAAACTGAAGAAGAAGAATTTACCGGGCAACTCAGCAGCATTCTCGATTATTTCGAGCAGTTGAGCGAATTAGATACGGAAAATGTGGCTCCCACCACGCGGGCGATCGACGTTAGCAATATCACTCGTGCCGATATTGTCGAATCGTACCGCGATCGCGATGCCATTCTCAACAGCGCCCCCGATCGCGAGGGTGACTTTTTCAAAGTACCAAAAATCGGCCAGGAGGAAGACTGAACGCGATCGACCGTATGCAACAATGCAGTTTAGCACTTCATACCAGCAGCCCGGAATTCGGACTCGCTTGGCATCAATTTGGGAGCGATATTCGCCACCGTACTTGGGATTTAGGGCGATCGCTCTCGACCCACTTGCACGCCTATTTAGCCGAATTTGTTGCCCCGCAAAGTTTCAGCGATCTGGCCTTTATTGCCGTTGCTAAGGGGCCTGGAAGTTTTACGGGGACTCGCTTGGGAATGGTGACGGCGAGAACCCTAGGGCAGCAGTTAGAGATTCCCGTCTTCGCTATTTCTACTCTAGCCGCGATCGTCCACCACCAAGCCCGTCAGGAAAATTATCCGTCGGGGACGAGAATTGCTGTTACAATGAAAGCAGTGCGCGGCAAAATTTTTGTCGCTGTTTATGAAGTGAAAGAGGGCAATCCTCCCGTAGAAATTTGGAGCGATCGCGTTGAAGCCGAAACCGCTTGGCCCGACGAAATTACCGATCGCGTTTCTTTCGATACCGCGATCGTCGCCGATGGCAATTTAGGCAATTCTGTCACCAGTTTGCTCGACATTGCGAACTGGAAATGGCAACAAGGAGAACGACCTCATTGGTCGTCAGCCCTACCCTTTTACGGTCAGCATCCGGTTCGATAATACCATAACTCCAATGAATCCAACCCCCGACGCACGCCAGTACGCACCCGCCACCGATCGCAACCGCCAATACATTTTAGAAGTGTTGCAACAAACCCTACCCGATCGCGGTACAGTGCTAGAAATTGCCAGTGGCACCGGAGAACACGCCGTTTACTTCGCGCCGCGCCTCAAACCCTTGCAGTGGCTTCCTTCCGACCCCGATCCCACTCGGCGAGCCAGTATTGCCGCTTGGGGCGATACAATGCCGTCAGAAAACCTACAACCGCCCATCGCCCTGGATGCCAGCGAGCCCGTTTGGACAGTCGAAACCCATCCCCCCGACAGCTTGCAAAATGTTCCCATCAGCGCTATTGTTAATATTAACATGATTCATATTTCGCCTTGGAGTGCGTGTTTGGGATTGATGGCAGGAGCGAGTCGCATTCTTCCATCGGGTGGTATTTTATATTTGTACGGCCCCTACAAACGCGGCGGAGAGCATACTGCGCCGAGTAACGAGAGTTTTGACATTTCATTGCGATCGCAAAATCCCGAATGGGGCGTGCGCGATCTCGATGAAGTTATTGCAGTGGCGCGAGAACGGGATCTCCAGTTTGTGAAGACAGTAGAAATGCCAGCCAATAATTTGTCGGTGGTGTTTCAACGCAAGTAAATCGCTTATAGATTGTTACT
>CAKZKB010000634.1 GCA_937121005.1 uncultured cyanobacterium
GCGCAGCCCAACATGGGCACGACCCTCACCGTGGCCGTCGTAGCGGGCCACGAAAAAGAGATAGTCGGTGTCTTCCGGGGCGATCGTCGCTTCCAGGCTAGCCAGTCCGGGGGAGGCGATGGGGGTGGGGGGCAGGCCGGGGTTGAGATAGGTATTGTAAGGCGAAGGAGTCTCCACTTGGGCAAAGGTGAGGGGATTTTCCGGGGTTTGTTCGATCCCCAGGCCGTATTCGACGGTAGGATCGGCTTCGAGTTTCATGCCTTGGCGCAGCCGTTGGGTAAAGACTCCGGCAATAATCGGGCGTTCGGGTTGGACGACGGATTCTTTTTCTACAATACTGGCTAGCGTCACCCAATCGCGCAGCCCCAAATCTAGGGGATTTTCGCCCTCTTGGTAGACGGGGAGGGCCACGCGCTCGAATTCCGATAGCATTCGATCGATGACGGTTTCGGGGGTCAGTTCGCCATCGGGAAATTGGTAGGTGTCGGGAAACAGGAAGCCTTCGAGGTGGGGGAGATCGGCGGGTAGCCAGGGAAAGCGATCGTAAGGGACATTGCGAGTGGCGGCGATAAAGGCTTCGGCTGAGAAGAGGTTGAGGGTTTCAAAGTGCTCTCCCATGCGATCGATCGACCAGCCTTCGGGGACGGTAAAGCGCTGTTTGGCCACTTCCCCGTTCCAAATTTGTTGCGCGATCGCCTCTAGAGGGCGATCGGGAGAGAGATCGTAGGTTCCCGCTTGAAAGTCGCCCCCTTCATCTTGCCAGCGCATCCACCGGGCTTGCAACCGCCAGGCCTGGGGCGATCGCACGATTCCGGCTTCGGCCAACTCGATGCCAATTTGGGCGGCAGGGGTTCCCGGTTCGATTTCAAAGCGTACCGGATCCGCATCTTCGGTCGCCACAGGGCGCGTCACCCGTTCCCACCAGGCCAAACCTTGCCACGCCGCCACGCCAACAATGGCAACAGGGACGATCGCCAACCACAACCAGCGCGTTTTCTTGCTAGCCACGACTACTCCGACTCTTCAAATAGCTTCTCTTCTATGATGCGATCGAGAGGCGGCAATTTGGGTTCGAGGCGCTCGAATTCTTCCGGGGGAAGTAAATGCGGGGTATTATCGGCATCGAGGCGAGCGAACACGAAGAACGGATCCAAGGGTGCGTAGATGCTGTATTCTTGCTCTTCATCGTAAAAATTCGCCAGCAGTTGCAAGGATTCTACCTCGCCGTCGTCGCTTTCGATTTCCGTCCACTCGTCGTCGTCAATTTCGGGCAGATCCCCTGCCACTGTCAGGGTTAAGGCCGAGTGGTGCAGGGTCAGATCTTGCTCGGCGAGCACGGCTTTGGCAATCTCGAAGATGCTGTCGATCTGTTCTCCTTCGACCATTGCAGCCTCTTCTTCCTCCTCGTCGCCGTACCAGGCAAAAATATCGACGGGGGTATCGACTGGGAGTAGCAGCGCGTAGCGTTCTCCATCGATATCGAAGGCATATTCAATCGTACAGCGCAACGAGCGATCGCCGTCGCGAAGGCTGACGATTTCGGCGACTGCATCGCTGCGGCCGTTTCCCTGTGGTGACATACGCGATCTCCCGGAGGTTCGCCTTTTAGGATACCACCGCTTCGCGGAATTAAAAATTAAAAATTAAAAATTAAAAATTCATCCCTAATGCGGATTGAAACCTAAAAATGCAGGTATAAGGCGATCTCGTGCAGAAGGAGTTTGGAAACTGCCGACTAAATTGTATGAGGTATGAGGTATGAGGTACGAGGTCTGAGGTCTGAGGTGCGAGGTTTCAAGGATGAAGTCGGAAAGAGGAAGGGTAACTATTGATTTCTCCTTGTCCCCTTGTCTCCCCCTCTTAAAACTGGTCACTGGTCACTGGTCACTGGTCACTGATTGTCCCCCTAATCCCTAAAATGCCGACCAAAACTCGTACCAAGTCCTCCACATCATCGGGAACCCGGTAACTGCTAATATCCTGAGTCACTTGCCGGGTTTGGCGATCCAAACAGCCCAATACCCAAAAACTGCCGATGGTCACTGCACCATAAATATAGCGCGGTGCGTCGTCTAGCAAAGAAAGGGCGATCGTCTCGACTGCTAACTGCGTAAAGCCCCGAGTTAAGTCATCCCGCTTGGCTTCAACGACGACAATTTGCTGGTTGCCCCGGATGAGATAATCTAAATTTCCTTGCAACCAATTATTCACTTTAAGCGGGTACTCAAATCGTAAAACCTGCTGGCAAAGCGTCGCCACTCGCAGCAATACTGGAGCCACTAAAACTTCTCGTTTTGCGGTTTCGCTAGTCAGTTGCACGTAGGGGAGCGTTGCTTCAATTTGCGCTTTTAACTCTTCGAGTCCGGGCAACGCTTTTGTCGTTTTTGGCAATGTAAGTCGTGCCTGAGTGTAGCTGTAGCCAAACTCGGCTAGAATTTCGTCCGGGTCGTTGGGAAGCTCGAAGTACGATCGAAAGGTATAGTTGGCTTCTGGCTGTAAAATTTTGGGCATTGCTTCATTTTTTTAACATAAAAAACCTCTGTCTTAGGAACAATTGCTTACGCGCAAATCCCCTCTAGCCAAGCGGAAATGATGCCGATCGTCACAGCAGGAAGTTCGAGTTGAGGAGTCAACCCCACATCTTCGAGGACGCGAAATTCGCGGATGGCGGTGGGGTTCAAAGCCGCTAAGCGCTTGCCTACTGCTTCGCTGACAAATTGCGCCTCTTTGCCCCATAAAATAGCTGTCGGTGTTGTCAGTTGCGGCAAGAAGGCTGCCAAGTCGAAACAGGCATCGCCGCCGACAAAAGAGAGTGCCGAACATTCGGCGTTGGGTTGCTGGGCCGAATTTAAATAGGCTTCGACAATTTCAGCATCGATGCGATTGGGGTTAGCGAATTGGCGCTGTTCTAAAAAGGTGGCAATTCCAGTAGGATTGGCGATCGCGGTTGAATATAAAATCCGATCGACGATCGGAGTCTTGACAATTTGCGCCAAAAATGTGTTATTGTAGTCTTCACCAAAGTCCGAAAGTCCCGTTGGGTTAGTCAGAATTAAGGATTTAAACATCTCCGGTTTGTTAATGGCCGCCCGGACTGCGAACCCACCCGAGATAGAAGACGCAAGGACGATCGCGGGAGTATCGCAGGTATTGCCCA